>DAOMOI010000105.1:0-6863 GCA_035444225.1 Aquamicrobium sp.
GTTCATTCTAGATCGTTTCACAGTTTCACGGAAACGGTGAAACGATCTATCTCCTTGTTTTTCCGCAATTCCGGGCGGAAAGTGCTTCACACTTTTCCTGGAATTGCTCTAGCGCGAATCGCGGAAAAACCGGGCATGGCTTCATGCCCGGTTTTCCTTGCGCCCATTCGACCCGCCTCACGGCTCCTTCGCGACGTATCGGGCGATGAAGGCCGTCGTGTCGTCGGCGGTGAGCGGCCGGCTGAACAGATAGCCCTGGCCGCGCCGGCCCTGGCCTCGACGGTCTGGCCGGCATCGTGCACCACGGCGGCGAATTCGTCGCCGCCCAGCCGCGCCGTCAGCGCGCCTTCGCCGAGCGCCGCCGAAAGGCGCTCGCCCACCGCCGTCAGCAGCTTGTCGCCGACATCGTGGCCGTAGCAGTCGTTGACCGTCTTGAAGCCGTCGGGGTCGATGAACAGCAGCGCCGGCTCGGTGCTCTTGGCCGGCATCTCGTCGAGCATCTGGAACAGTCAGTCGCGGAGTTTATATTGCGAGCATCCCGCTGCGCGGACCGGGTGTCCTTCATGAGAGCGAGTGCGGCCCGGTCGCGGATGCTGCCGCCCCCCCATCCGGCGGGTCCCCTTCTCCCGTGAACGGGTAGAAGGGGACCGGCTGCGACGTTTCGTTTCCCATCCCTCGGGGAAAGGGCCCGAACGGCGAATGAGGGGCGGCGTCGGCGAGGGCTATCTCTCCGCGCCGACCACGGCGAACCATGCGCCCTGCGGGTCCTGCGCTACCGCGATATAGGCCGGGCCGGGCACTTCGACCGGGCCGTGATGGACCGTGCCGCCGCTCGACGTGATCGCCTCGACGGTCTTCGTCACCGCGCCGCCGACCCCGAAATAGGGCAGCCACGCCGGCACCGGCGAATCGCCGAGGCCCATCATCGCGCCGATGTCGACTCCTTCGCGGCGGATCAGCTGATAGACACCCATCGCGCCCATATCCATCGCCTCGCCCTTCGTCCAGCCGAACAGGCCGGAATAGAAGGCGAAGCCGGCCTCGGGGTTCGTCGTCATCAGCTCGTTCCAGTTGCCGTGCCCAGCCTTGTTCTGGTTGAAGGCGCCGCCTTGCTCGGCCCTGGCGATGTCGGCCTCGCTCATCCCGCTCATGTCGGGTTGCAGCAGGCCGAACGCCGCGCCCTGCGGATCGACGACCACGGCGTAGCGGCCGGTGCCGGGAATGTCGGCCGGCTGCCTGTGGATCGAGCCGCCCTTCGCCTCGACCTCGGCCGCGGTCCCGTCGCAATCGTCGACGGCGAAATAGATCAGCCAGTTCGGCGACGGGTCGCCCTGCTGGTCGGCAATCGACATCAGGCCCGCCACCATGTCCCCGTCCGAGCGGGCGAGGCGGTAGTCGAAGCCCTCCATGCCGCTGTCAACCACCTGCCATCCGAGGATCCGGCCATAGAAGCCGGCGGCGGCGTCGAGATCGCCGGTGCCCAGCTCGTACCAGCATGGGTTGCCGTGATAGTTCATCGCACATCTCCTTTTCGGGTTCCGAGGCTCAGGCGGGTTCGCCGGCCTTGCGGGCGGCGTCCGCCCTGCGCCAATGCTCCATGTGGTCGGCCATCGCTCTTTCGAATGCCGGCCGGGCGGCGGCGCGCGCGACATAGGCCGTGAGCGCCGGATAGTCCTCCAGTTGTCCCTCGGCGGCGGGGACGCGCAGCACGTCGACCATCATGATGTCGGCGACGCTGAACCCGCCCGTCAGCCAGTCGCGATCCGTTATCAGCGTCTCCACCACATCCAGCCGGTTCCTCATGCCCTGCCGCGCGTATTCCATGGCCTCCGGCGGCGAGGCGGGCCCGAAGAATTGCGGCATGCGGGCGGCGAGCACCATGCTGATCCACCGGCCGCTGGCGATCTCGACCGTGTTGAGCGCCGCGATCAGCCACTGGGTCACCTCGGCACGGCGATCCGGCGGCAGGAGCGGCGTCCCTTCCGCCAGATGCAGCGCGATCGCCCCGCTCTCGAACAGCGTCAGCCCGCCGTCCTTGATCACCGGGACCTGCCCAAAGGGCTGCATGGCGCGGTGCTCGTCGCTTTTCCGCTCCGCCGGAACCGTGGCGACCGCATAGGGACGGCCGGTCTCCTCCAGCACCCAGCGCACGCGGAATTCGCGGACGAAGCCGCGCGGGAACTCGGGCAGCCAATCATAGGTGTAAAGAATGACGCTCATCGGGCAGCCGCGGAATCGAAGATCGGGTCGAAGCCGCCCCACATCATCCGCATGCCGTCGAACGGCATTTCGGGGTACTCCTTCCCCTCCATGCTCGCCTCCATCGCCTTGGCGGCGGCGTCGCATGTCGCCTTGTCGGGCCACGCGACCCAGCTGAACACCGGCACCTCACCGTCCTCGGCCTTGGCCGCGCGGTAGAAGTCGGTCTGCTTGCCGTGCGGCACGTCGACGCCCCAGCCCTCGACCATGCCGAGGCAGCCCTCGGGCCGGAACGCGCCTTCCCATGCCTCGCGCGCCATCTTGCCGTAAGCGGCCCTGTTCTTCTCAGGCACGGCGAGCGCGAAGCCTTGCAGGTAGCCCGCGCCCCTGTCGGAGCCTTCCGCGAACACCGGCTCGAAACCGCCGAAGATCATGCGGCTGCCGTCGAACGGCATTTGCGGCATCTCCTTCATCGCCGGGTCGTCATTCATCGACTGCCAGGCCGCATCGGCGGCCGCCTTGTCCGGCCACTCGATCCACGAGAACACGACGGCCTCGTCGTCCTTCGCGTTCACCGCGCCATAGAGGTCGTTGACCTTGCCCTTCGGCACGTCGACGCCCCAGCTCTCGACCATGCGGGTCGCGCCGTGCTTGCGCATCAGCGGCCAGGCCGCGTTCACATGGTCGAGATATTTCTGCTTGTTCGCGGTCGGGACCGCTGCGATGCATCCGGTATAGTAGGTCATCCACCTTCTCCTCGTCGGTTGGACGCGCCCCGCCGGATCATGATGACTCTTGAAGTATGAAAAAGCAACCGTTAGTATGAAAAACATGACAAGACATGGCGACACCGCGCGCCTGCGCTATGACGAGGGCTGTCTGGGCGCACACGCGCTCAACCAGATCGGCGACCGCTGGGCGCTGCTCGTCGTGCGCGAGCTGATGTTCGCGCCCAAGCGTTTCCGGCTGTTGCGCGCCGGCCTGCCCGGCGTCACGGCGAGCGTGCTCGCCGGCCGGCTGGCGCAGCTGCGCGACGCTGGAATCGTCGCCCATGACGAGCGGCTCGGAACCTACAGCCTGACCGAGCTGGGTCGCGGCCTGTTGCCGGTGCTGGAGGCGCTGTGCCGCTGGGCGCTGACCGTGCCGGGCCACGATCCGTCTCGCTTCATCAGCCCTTCGGCGCTGATGATCTCTATGGGCGTCAACCTGATGCGCGAGCGCGCTGGCGGGCGTGAGGCGCTCGGCGGCTTCGACTTCGGCGAGGAAGCCTTCGAGATGCGGATCGCCGCCGGCCGCGTCTCGACGCTGGGCGGCGCCCGGCCCGACGCCCCCTTCGTGCTCAGGGGCAACGGCAACGCGATGGCGGCGGCGGTCTACGGCACCGCGCCCGTAGTCCTCTTGGTCGCCAAGGGCTTCATCGGCGCCGAGGGCGACATCGAGGCCGCGCAGGGCTTCGTCGACCTGTTCAGGCTCGAGCCCCAGCCCTGACCTTCCCGGCGATCATGGAACCTTCCCGCATGGCGGGCGGTTTGCAGCGAGACCCCCTGCGAAACCGGAAAGGGCCGCCATGCCGACAGCGCGCCTCCCGACCGTTCTCATCACCGGCAGCAACGGCTTTCTCGGCCAGGCCATCGCGCGCGGCCTCCGCGAAAGCTACCGCGTCATCGGCCTCGACATGCGGCAGCCGGAAAATGCGCTTGAGGGCATGGAGACGATCGAGGTCGACCTGACCTCGGACGAGGATGTCGCCCGCGCGCTGGGCGAGGTTCGCAAACGCACCGGCGGCCGGATCGCCTCCGTCATCCATCTCGCCGCCTATTACGACACGACCGGCGAGGACAATCCGAAATACGACGCCGTCACCGTGCAGGGCACGCGCCGGCTGCTTGCCGGGCTGCGCGATATGGAGACCGAGCAGTTCGTCTTTTCGAGCACGCTGCTGGTCCACGCGCCGAGCCCGGACAAAGGCGTCAGGATCGACGAGGAATCGCCGCTCGACCCGCCCTGGGCCTATCCGCGGTCCAAGGCCGAGACCGAAGCCCTGATCGCGCGCGAGCGCGGCGGGATCCGGACGGTCGTGCTGCGGCTTGCCGGCGTCTATGACGAGGACTGCCGGGCCGCCTTCATCGCCCAGCAGATCGCCCGCATCTTCGAGCGCCGGCCGACCGCCTATCTCTTCACCGGCGATCTTGCGAGCGGCCAGCCCTATCTGCACAAGGACGATCTCGTCGATGCCATGCGCCGCGTCGTCGATCGCCGCGACGACCTGCCCGACGAGACGGTGCTCCTGGTCGGTGAGGAGGAGACGCCGTCCTACGAGGAGATGCAGAAGCGGATCGGCCGGCTGGTGCATGACGAGGACTGGCCGACCCTCTCGCTGCCCAAGGGGCTGACCAAGGCCGGATCGTGGCTCCAGACCGAGGTGCTCGACCAGGACACCGACATCCGGCCATGGATGATCGAGAATTCCGACGACCACTACGAGATCGACACCTCCCGCGCGCGGCGGCTGCTCGGCTGGAAGCCGCGGCACGGCCTCGTCGCCACGCTGCCGGAGATGATCCGGCGGCTGAAGGCCGATCCGACCGACTGGTACGAGGCAAACAGGCTGCACCCGGCCGCCGTCGCGGCTTCCGAACCGGAGCTGGAGCAGGCGAGGGAGCGTGTCGCCGGGCCGCTGGAGCGCAGCAGGGAGGAGGTCGAGGCCGCGCTCGAGGACCACCGCTACCGCACGCTGTGGGCGCCGCTCGCCAATGCCGCGCTCGGCCTGTGGCTCGCCACCTCGCCCTTCCTGATCGGGCTGTTCGATCCCGTCGCCGCGCCGCCCCCGCCCGCTCTCGGCCATGAGCTGGCCGAGAGCGCCGTGCGCGACATGCGGCTTGGCGTCAGCGAGATCGTCTCCGGCCTTGCCATCGCCGCGCTGGCTCTGGCCGGCATGTATCGCCGCCTGCACTGGCTGCAATGGGGCACGGCCGCGCTCGGCCTCTGGGTGATGCTGGCGCCGCTGGCGTTCTGGACCACGAGCGCCGCCGCCTACGGGCTCGACACGCTCGTCGGCATGCTGGTCGTCGCCTTCGCCGTCATCATCCCGCCGTCGCCCGGCATCAGCCGGCGCGCGCTCGCCTCCGACGACGACCGCCCGCTCGGCTGGACCTATTCGCCGTCCTCCTTCACCCAGCGCATCCCCATCGTCGCGCTCGCCTTCGTCGGGCTGTTCGTCTCGCGCTATCTCGCCGGCTACCAGATGGGCCATGTCGAGGGCCTGTGGGACCCGTTCTTCGGACCGGGCGCCGCGCCCGCGGCCAATGGCAGCGAGGCGGTCGTCACCTCCTGGGTGTCGAAGGGGTTCCCGATCGCCGATGCCGGGCTCGGCGCATTCGCCTATGCGCTCGACATCCTCGCCGGCGCCGTCGGCGACCGCCGCCGCTGGCGCACCATGCCGTGGATGGTGTTCCTGTTCGGCCTGCTCATCATCCCGCTCGGCATCGTCAGCGTGTCCTTCATCATCATCCAGCCGCCGCTGATCGGGGCGCTGTGCACGCTCTGCATCGTCCAGGCGGCGGTGACGGTGGTTCTCATCCCCTATTCGCTCGATGAAGTGCTGGCGAGCGCTCAATATCTGTGGCGCGCGAAGAAGGCGGGCGAGCCGTTCTGGCGCACCTTCTGGAAGGGCGGCCCGGCGCTGTCGGAGAACCAGACGCCCGAGCCCGACCTCGATCGCTCGGCGGCGGACGTGCTGCGCGACTTCGTCACCGGCGGCGTCAATTTCCCGTGGACGCTGGTGGCGAGCGTCGGGCTCGGCGCGGTGCTGATGGCGACGCCGCTGGTCTTCGCCACCGAGCCGCCGCTCTATTTCAGCGACCATGTCGCCGGCTGCGTCGCCATCATGGTCGCGGTGACGGCGATGGCCGAGGTGGCGCGCGCCGTCCGCTTCGTCAATGTCGCCGTCGGCGCCTGGATCGCGGCCTCGCCCTTCCTTCTCGACGGTGGCACGACCGTCGGCCTTGCCGCCGACCTCGTCATCGGGCTGGCACTGATCGGCCTCAGCCTGCCGCGCGGCAAGCGCAGCGACGAGCACTATGGCGGCTGGGACCTCGCCATCGTCTGAGTCTTAAAGACCTGCCGCCTTGGTCAGGTTGACGCGGAAGCGGTCGCGCCGGCGCTGGTACTTGCGGGTCATCTCGGCCGAGGCATGGCCGAGCTGCTTCTGGACATGGCGCTCGTCGACCTCGGCCGAGGAGGCGAGACCGGCCCTTAGAGAGTGCCCGGCGAAGAGCTTTCCGCGCTCGCTCTCAGCAAGGTCGCCGCGCACGCCGGCGGCAAGCGCCGCGCGCTTGACGAGGCGGGCGACCTCCTGGTCGTTCAGGCGCTCGCTCCCCACCTTCTTGCCTTGTCCCGTCACGCGACGGAACAGCGGGCCGTGGCCGATGCGGGCGAAGGTGAGCCACGTTTCCAGTGCGACGATGGGGCAGGTCATGTCGGACGAGCCGCGCCCGATCTCGACCTCGCGCCAGCCGGTCTTGCCGCGCAACGTGACGACCATGCCGTCCTTGAGAATCTCGATCCAGCCGCTGCCGTCCTCGGTCTGCTCCGGTCCGACATCGAGGCCAACCACCTCAGAACGGCGCAGTCCGCCGGCGAAGCCGACCAGCAGCATGGCGCGG
>DAOMOI010000106.1:0-6860 GCA_035444225.1 Aquamicrobium sp.
GCCGGGATGGCCGATGCCGATGCGCACGCGCCGGTAGTCCTTGCCGCAATGGGCATCGAGGGAGCGGATGCCGTTGTGGCCCCCGGCGCCGCCGCCGGTCTTGATGCGCACCTTGGCGGGCGCGAGGTCGAGTTCGTCATAGAGGACGATCAGGTCGGCAGGGGAAAGCTTGTGAAAGCGCATCGCCTCGCCGACCGACTGGCCGGACAGGTTCATGAAGGTCTGCGGCTTGATCAGCAGCACCTTTTCGCCGCCGATGCGACCTTCGGCGATCAGGCCCTGGAACTTTCTCGACCAGGGCGAAAAGGAATGGCGGCGGGCTATCGCGTCCGCCGCCATGAAGCCGACATTATGCCGGTTGTTCTCGTATTTCGGGCCGGGATTGCCGAGGCCTGCGATCAGCAGCATGACGGACGGCTCCCGGCGGGCGAGGATTATTCCTCGCCTTCTTCCTCAACCGCTTCGCTTTCCTCGCTCTTGAGGCCGGCGGGAGCGGCGATGGTGGCGATGGTGAAGTCGCGGTCGGTGATGGTCGGCTTCACTTCCTTCGGCAGGGCGACCGCCGAGATGTGGATGGAGTCGCCGAGCTCGGTGCCGGTGAGATCGACCTCGATGGAGTCGGGGATCGCATTGGCCGGAACCTGCGCCTCGATCTCGTGGCGCACGACGTTGAGCACGCCGCCGCGCTTGATGCCGGGCGACTTCTCCTCGTTGAGGAAGTGAACCGGAATCTGCACCGTCACCAGCGTGTTGGCGCTGACGCGCAGGAAGTCGACATGGACCGGGAAGTCGCGGACCGGATCGAGCTGGTATTCCTTGGGCAGAACCTGGATCTTCTTGCCGCCGACGTCGATCGTGGCGATGGTGGTCATGAAGCCGCCGCCGTGAATCTTGTAGTAGACGTCCTTGTAGCCCAGCGCGATGGCGAGCGGGGGCTGCTTGTCGCCGTAGATGACGGCGGGCACCTTGCCGTTGCGGCGCAGTTCGCGGGCGGACCCCTTACCGACCCTGTCGCGCGCCTCGGCCTTGAGCTCGTAAGACTGGCTCATGGCATTTCCTTTCGTTCAAGTTGCTGGAGCGTTGGCGGACAGGATCCGCAAACGTCGAAAGCGGCCTTGCCGGCCGCTCCCCGCCGCGTTGCCTCCAAGGGTGTCTACGCGGGTGGCGGTGCTATAGCCGAAGCCGCTTTCCCGCGCAACCGCCCCGCTATCGCGCCTGCCTGAGCTCCTTGCGGCTCGGCAGCAGGATGGTGAGCACGCCGAGAACCGGCAGGAACGAGCACACCGAATAGACCCATTCGATGCCGTTGACGTCGGCCAGCACGCCGAGCACGGCGGCGGCGATGCCGCCCATGCCGAAGGCGAAGCCGAAGAAGATGCCGGCGATCATGCCGACGCGGCCGGGAACCAGCTCCTGCGCGAAGACGACGATTGCCGGAAATGCCGACGCCATGACGACGCCGACGATGAGGGAGAGCACGCCGCTCCAGAACAGGTCGGCATAAGGCAGCGCCAGCGTGAAGGGCAGGACCCCGAGGATCGAGAACCAGATCACGGTGCGCGAGCCGAAGCGGTCGCCGATCGGCCCGCCGAGCACGGTGCCGAGGGCCATGGCGCCGAGGAACAGGAACAGCATCATCTGCGACTGCTGCACGGTGACGTTGAACTTCTCAATCAGGAAGAAGGTGTAATAGCTTGAAATGCTGGCCGTATAGATGTTCTTGGAGAAGACGAGCAGCGCCAGCACGACGAGCGCGGTGACGATGCGGCCGCGCGGCAGCGGCGCGGTCAACGCTTCCGATCCGCGGCCGCGATTGGCGGCGGTGACGCGCGCATACCAGGCGCCGACGCGGTTGAGGATCACCATGCCGACGAGCGCGATCACCGCGAACCATGCCACGCTCGACTGGCCGCGCGGCACGACGATGAAGGCGGCGAGCAACGGGCCGATGGCGGTGCCGAAATTGCCGCCGACCTGGAACAGCGACTGCGCCAGGCCGTAGCGGCCGCCCGAGGCCATCCGCGCCACGCGCGAGGCTTCCGGGTGGAAGATGGCCGAGCCGATGCCGATCAGCCCCGCGCCGACGAGCAAAAGCGGATAGCTGTGGGCGAAGGCGAGCAGGATCAGCCCGATCATGGTCGAGGCCATGCCGAAGGGCAGCGATTGCGGCATCGGCCGCTTGTCGGTGTAGAGTCCGACCGCCGGTTGCAGCAGCGAGGCCGTGACCTGGAAGGTGAAGGTCAGGAGGCCGATCTGCCAGAAGTCGAGGGCGTGCTCCTCCTTCAGCATCGGATAGATGGCCGACAGCAGCGACTGCATCACGTCGTTGAGCATGTGGCACAGGCTCACGGCGAGGATGATGGGGAAGACGGCGCTCTGCGCGGCGGCGCGCGCGCCCGCGGTCGTGTCGGTCAAGACGGGAACTCCGATTGCGTCGCCCGATGCTTATGCCGGTTGCGCGTTTCCGTCCTTTGTGGTTTGGTCGATCTTCTTCGCGAGTGGGCCAAGGTTCGGCAAGCGATGGGCAAATCTCCGGCGGGCCAGCACCCGCCCCAGGGCGACGAGACCGATCTGCGCAGCCGCCTCGACTGGATCGAGCGCGCGCCGGGCGATGTGATCGCCGCCGCCACCGACTATCCCGACGGCCACCACATCGGCGCCCACAGCCACGGCCGGGCGCAACTTCTCTATCCGCTCGACGGCAGCGTGATGATCTCGACCGGGCAGGGGCGGTGGATGGTGCCGCCCGGCCACGCGATGTGGATTCCCGCCGGGGTGGAGCATGCGTCGGAGACGATCGGGGCGGTGCGCATGCGCTCCGTCTATGTGCGGGCCGGGGCGGGGCCGGGCCAGCCGGAAAGCCTGCGGGTTCTGGCGGTGAGCGCGCTGATGCACAGCCTGATCGTGGCGGCGGTGCAGGCCAGCGGCGACGCCGCGACGGCGGAGGCCGGGGAGCGGGCGGCAGCGATCATGCGCCTGATCCTGCTCGAGATCCCGCAGCTTCAGGAACGGCCCTTCGCGCTGCCGTTCCCGGCCGATCCGCGCCTCGTCCGGCTCTGCCGGGCGTTCGTCGCCGCGCCCTCGGCCGCGACCACCATCGACCAGTGGGCGACCCGGGCGGGCATGAGCCGCCGCTCCTTCACCCGGGCCTTCCAGCGCGAGACCGGGGTGAGCCTGTCGGTGTGGCGTCGCCAGGCGACGCTGCTCGCGGCGCTGCCTCTCCTCACCGGCGGCAGGAGCGTGACCGAGGTGGCGCTCGATCTCGGCTATGAGAGCGCGCCGGCCTTCACGACGATGTTCCGGCGGATGCTGGGCGTGGCGCCGCGCACCTATCTGCGGCAGGGCGCGCGGGGGCAGGCCTTTCCTCCGGCCGGCGGAACCCCTATATAGGCCCGGTAACCGGAACAGGAGTGACACCGATGAACGACGCAGGACGCGCGCCCTTCGCCCGTACCTTCCCGTCATGCCCGGTGTCCCATGCCCTTTCTTTCCGTTCACGATCTCTCCTTCAGGCTTGCTGACGGCCGCACGCTCTTCGAAGGCCTCGACCTCTCCTTCGGCGCGGAGCGCACCGGCCTCGTCGGGCGCAACGGCGCCGGCAAGTCGACGCTGCTGTCGATCATGGCCGGCGCGGTCACGCCTTCGTCGGGCGCGGTGCGGGGCGAGGGCCGTGTCGCGCTGATGCGCCAGCTCGACCGGGTAGAGCCCGGCGAGACCGTGGCCGGCCTGTTCGGCGTCGAGGACGCGCTGGCGCTTCTGGCGCGGATCGAGGCGGGCGAGGCAGAGGCGGACGAGATCGCCGAGGCCGACTGGATGCTGGAGGCGCGCATCGACAAGGCGCTCGCCGAGGTCGGGCTCGCGGTCGCCTCGCCGGGGCAGGCGCTGGCGCGCCTGAGCGGCGGCCAGCGGATGCGTGCGGCCCTTGCCGCGCTCGCCTTCGCGCAGCCCGACCTGATCCTGATGGACGAGCCGAGCAACAATCTCGACCGCGATGGCCGCGCCATGCTCCATGGTTTCCTCGACGGCTGGAAAAGCGGGGCGGTGGTGGCGAGCCACGATCGCGCGCTTCTGGAACGCATGGACCGGATCGTCGAGTTGTCGGCGCACGGCGTGCGCGTCTATGGCGGCGGCTTTTCGGCCTATCAGGCGCGGAAGGCTGCGGAGGATGAGGCGGCCGGAAAGGCGCTGGACGCGGCCGAGCGTGAGGCGAAGCGCGTCGCACGCGCGGCCCAGCAGGCGCGCGAGCGGCAGGCGCGGCGCGATTCGGTGGCGCGCAAGGGCAGGGCGGCGAGCTCCGATCCCAAGATATTGCTCGATGCGCGCCGCGAGCGCGCCGAGGCGACCGCCGGGCGGACGGACCGGCTGGCGGCGCGGATGGAGGTCGAGGCGCAAAGCGCGCTGACCCGCGCCCATGAAGCGGTCGAGCGGGTGACGCCGTTTACCGCCGGGATGCAGTCGGGCACGGTCGCGGCCGGCAAGCGGCTGGTCGAGGCGCGCGGGCTCGTCATCGGCCATGCCGGCCGCGCGCCGCTCGCCACCGTCGATCTGGAGATCGTCGGGCCGGAGCGCGTCGCGCTCGCCGGCGCCAACGGCGCGGGCAAGTCGACGCTGTTGAAGACGCTCGCCGGGCTGATCCCGCCGCTCGGCGGCGTCTTGCGCGTCGAGGCGCGCATCGCCTTCTTCGACCAGCATGTCGGGTTGCTCGACGACGACGCCACCATCCTCGACAATTATCGTCGGCTGAACCCCGGCGCGAGCGCCTTCGAATGCCGCTCGGCGCTGGCGCGCTACGCTTTTCGCGCCGACGCGGCGTTGCAGCGCGTGGCGACGCTGTCGGGCGGCGAGCGGCTGCGCGCGGGGCTGGCCTGCGTCGCGGCCGGCGAGAGCGCGCCGGAGCTGCTGATCCTCGACGAGCCGACCAACCATCTCGACCTCGACGCCATCGCCGAGGTCGAGGCGGGATTGAATCTTTATGAAGGGGCGCTGCTCGTCGTCAACCATGACGAGGCGTTCCTCGACGCCATCGGCATCGAGCGCACCATGGCGATCAAATCCCGACCAGTCCCTCGTCCTTGACCTGACGGATGGTCAGCGCGGTGCGCACGGTCTCGACGTTCGGGGCCGAGGTCAGCTCCTCGATGACGAAGCTCTGGAAGGCGGCGAGGTCGCCGGCGACGCAGTGGAGCATGAAGTCGGATTCGCCGGAGACCATCCACGCCGCGCGCACGATCGGCCAGCCACGCGTCTTCTCGGCGAAGGCCTTCAGCTCTGCGTCGGACTGATGGTGCAGCCCGATCAGGCAGAAGGCGACGACGTCGAAGCCGAGCTGGCGGGTGTCGAGGAGCGCGCGATAGCCGCGGATGATGCCGGCATCCTCCAGCCGCTTGACCCGGCGCAGGCAGGGCGGAGCCGAGATGCCGACGCGCCGCGACAGCTCGACATTGGTCATGCGGCCGTTGTCCTGAAGTTCCTTCAGGATCTTCCAGTCGATGGCGTCGAGGTCGGCCTTGAACGGCATGGGGCGGGTCCGGCGCTGAAGGAGAATCTTTCACGATTGCGGTGTGAAGTTAGCGGATATTGCGCTCGGCTGTCCAAGGCAATCGCCCCGTGGTGTTTCGCGTTGCGCGGCTTTCCCCAGCCTTTGCCGGGTGCTGCGCTTCGCCGCCTTGCAAGGCGGGGGTGACGCCACCTAGATTAGCGCCATCCACCACGGACAATCGAGGCTTCGCGCGGCCGAGCGCGGCATATTCAGGAAGGCCAGACCATGACCGCCAGACACGCGCCCGTCCTCATCGTCGGTTCGGGGCCGGCCGGCTATACGGCCGCCATCTATGCCGCGCGCGCGATGCTGAAGCCGGTGCTGATCGCCGGCATGCAACAGGGCGGCCAGCTGACCATCACCACCGAGGTCGAGAACTATCCGGGCTTCGCCGAGCCGGTGCAGGGGCCGTGGCTGATGGAGCAGATGCAGCTTCAGGCCGCCAATGTCGGCACCGAGATCGTCCACGACCTCGTGACGGAAGTGGCGCTCGACCGGCGGCCCTTCGTCGTCACCACCGATTCGGGCGCGGTCTACACCTGCGACGCGCTCATCATCGCCACCGGCGCGCAGGCGAAATGGCTCGGCATCCCGACCGAGCAGACCTTCATGGGCTTCGGCGTCTCGGCCTGCGCCACCTGCGACGGCTTCTTCTATCGCGGCAAGGAGGTCGTCGTGGTCGGCGGCGGCAACAGCGCGGTGGAGGAGGCGCTCTATCTCTCCAACCTGGCCAGCAAGGTCACGGTCATCCATCGCCGCAACGAGTTCCGGGCCGAGCGCATCCTTCAGGAGCGGCTGTTCCGCAAGGACAATGTCGAGGTGCTGTGGGACCACGTGGTCGAGGAGATCGTCGGCGAGGCGCGCAGCGGCGCGACGCCGCCTTCGGTCAACGGCCTGAGGCTGCGCAACATCCATACCGGCGCGGTGAGCGACATGGCGACCGACGGCGTGTTCGTGGCCATCGGCCATGCGCCGGCGGTCGAGCTTTTCGTCGGCAAGCTGAAGCAGAAGCCGAACGGCTATCTGTGGACCGCGCCCGATTCGACCGCGACCGACGTGCCGGGCGTGTTCGCCGCCGGCGACGTCACCGACGACATCTATCGCCAGGCGGTGACGGCCGCCGGCATGGGCTGCATGGCGGCGCTGGAGGCCGAGCGTTACATCGCCGAACTCGGCGCGCAGCAGGAAGCGGCGCAGTAGGTCACGCAAGGGGCCGCGGCCCCGATTTCGGCAGGAACAACAAGGAACCGGGCGTCATGGCGCTGGACTGGGACAAGCTGCGGGTTTTCCATGCGGCCGCGGAAGCAGGCTCTTTCACCCA
>DAOMOI010000107.1:0-1265 GCA_035444225.1 Aquamicrobium sp.
CTTTTCCTGCGCCTTGTTGGCGACGCGCAGCGACGAGACCGGCCAGATCACCATCTTGTAGCCCATCGCCTCGAATTCGTCGGCGGTGAAGAACGGCGTGCGGCCGAACTCGGTCATGTTGGCGAGCAGCGGCACGCCCGGCATGCGGGCGGCGAATTCGCGGAACATCTCGGCCGTCGTCAGCGCCTCGGGGAAGATCGCGTCGGCCCCGGCTTCCATATAGAGCTTGGCGCGGGCCACCGCGCCGTCGATGCCCTCGCTCGCCGCCGCGTCGGTGCGGGCGACGATATAGAGGTGCCGCCGCGCTTTTGCCGCCGCCGCCACCTTGGCCGCCATGTCGCGCGCGTCGGCGAGCTTCTTGTCGTTGAGATGGCCGCATTTCTTCGGCAGGAGCTGGTCTTCGAGATGCACCGCGCCGGCGCCGGCATCCTCGAACGTGCGCACCATGTGCATGACGTTCAGCGCCTCGCCATAGCCGGTGTCGCCGTCGACCAGCAGGGGAAGCCCGGAGGCGCGGGCGATCTGGCGGATGAAGAACGAAACCTCGTCGACGGTGATGATGCCGAGGTCGGGCAGGCCCATCGAGGCGGTCATCGCCGCGCCGGACAGATAAAGGCCCTCGAAGCCGGCGGCCTTGGCCTGCAACGCGGCCATGCCGTTATGCGTGCCGGGAAGCCGGGCGATGCCGCCCCGCTCGACCAGCGCGCGGAAGTGCAGGCCGGCGGGCTTTTCTGGAAGATCGGAAGAAACGAGATAGGGCATTTGTCTTATCCTATGCCGCCCTGCTGGCGGTGTGGGCGCGTCCGCGCCGCTCGATCGGCACGAACTCCAGGTTCTCCGGCCCGACATAATTGGCCGAGGGGCGGATGATCTTGTTGTCGATGCGCTGCTCGATGATATGCGCGGCCCATCCTGACGTGCGCGCGATGACGAAGAGCGGCGTGAACATCGCCGTCGGCACGCCCATCATGTGGTAGGAGACGGCGCTGAACCAGTCGAGGTTGGGGAACATCTTCCTTGCGTCGGCCATGGTCGATTCGATGCGCTCGGCAATGTCGAACATCTTGGTCGAACCCGCCTCGACCGAAAGCTGCCGCGCCACGGTCTTGATGACCCTGTTGCGCGGATCGGCGACCGTATAGACCGGATGGCCGAAGCCGATGACCACCTCCTTGGCTTCGATCCGGCGGCGGATGTCGGCCTCCGCCTCGTCGGCATCGGCGTAGCGTTTCTGGATCTCGAACGCGACCTCGTTGGCGCCGCCA
>DAOMOI010000107.1:1289-6853 GCA_035444225.1 Aquamicrobium sp.
CGATTGCCCCGGTGATCGCCGAATAGACGTCCGAGCCGGTGCCGGCGATCATGCGTCCGGTGAAGGTCGAGGCGTTGAATTCGTGCTCGGCATAGAGGATCAGCGAGACGTGCATCGCCTTGACGTGCGAGGGCTTCGGCGCCCTGCCGTGCAGCAGGTGCAGGAAATGGCCGCCGATGGAATCGTCGTCGGTCTCGACCTCGATGCGCCGGCCGTTATGGGCGAAGTGATGCCAGTAGAGCAGCATCGAGCCGAGCGAAGCCATCAGCCGGTCGGCGATGTCGCGCGCGCCGGGCAGGTTGTGGTCGGCCGCCTCCGGCAGCACGCAGCCGAGCGCCGAGACGCCGGAGCGCATCACGTCCATCGGGTGCGTCGCAGCCGGCAGCAGCTCCAGCGTGCGCTTGACCGCGTCCGGCAGGCCGCGCAGCGTCCTGAGCTTCGCCTTGTAGGCGGCAAGCTCGGTCAGCGTCGGCAGCGCGCCGTGGACGAGGAGATGGGCGATCTCCTCGAACTCGCAGGTCTCGGCCACGTCGAGAATGTCGTAGCCGCGATAGTGCAGGTCGTTGCCGGTGCGCCCGACCGTGCACAGCGCCGTGTTGCCGGCGACGACGCCGGACAGGGCCACGGATTTCTTCGGCTTGGGTGCGGTCATGATCTCCTCCTCTAGCCGCGCTTGAAATCGAAGATGCCGGGAGCGGCTGCGGGGCCGAGCCTGTCGGCAGCGACGGTGAAGGTCAGGCCGGCAAGCTCCTCCGGCTTCAGCTCCAGCAGGCGCTCGACCGTGGCGATGAAGCGGTCCTGCTCTTCCCTTGCGACGACGCCCTCGGCCAATGTGCGGAACTTGTTGACGTAATCCGGCCGGCCGAACGGCCGCGCACCCAGCGGATGCGCATCGGCGATCGCCAGCTCGTCCTCGATCACCGAGCCGTCCTGAAGCGTGACGACGACGCGGCCGCCGAACGCCTTTTCCCTGGGGTCATGGCTGTGATAGCGGCGCGTCCACTCCGGGTCCTCGACGGTCGAGATCTTGTGCCACAGGGCGACCGTGCCCGGCCGGTTGGCGCGCTCCGGCGCATAGGAACGCTCGTGGTGCCAGCCGCCGTCCTCCAGCGCCACGGCGAAGATGTACATGATCGAGTGGTCGAGGGTTTCGCGGCTCGCCTTCGGGTCCATCTTCTGCGGGTCGTTGGCGCCGGTGCCGATCACGTAATGGGTGTGATGGCTGGTGTGGATGACGATGTCCTTGACCTTCGCAAGGTCGCCGATCTTCGGCCCCATGCGCCGGGCGAGGTCGATCAGCGCCTGGCTCTGGTACTCGGCCGAGTGCTCCTTGGTGTAGGTGTCCATGATGGCGCGCTTGGCCTCGCCCTTTTCGGGCAGCGGCACGGCATATTCGGCCTTGGGGCCGGAGAGCAGCCAGGCGATGAAGCCGTCCTCGCCCTCCCATGCCGGCGACGGCGCGCCTTCGCCGCGCATGACGCGGTCGACGGCCTCGACCGCCATCTTGCCGGCGAAGGCCGGGGCATAGGCCTTCCAGCTCGAAATCTCGCCCTTGCGCGACTGGCGCGTGGTCGTCGTCACATGCAGCGCCTGCTGCACCGCCTGATAGATGACGTTCGCCGACAGGCCGAGCGCCGTGCCGATGCCGGCGGCGGCCGAGGGGCCGAGATGGGCGATGTGGTCGATCTTGTGCTCGTGCAGGCAGATGCCCTTCACGAGATTGACCTGCACCTCGTAGCCGGTGGCGATGCCCTTGGCGAGCGCCGCGCCCGACAGGCCGCAATGCTGGGCGACGGCCAGGATCGGCGGGATGTTGTCGCCGGGGTGCGAATAGTCGGCGGCGAGGAAGGTGTCGTGGAAATCCAGCTCGCGCACGGCGACGCCGTTGGCCCACGCCGCCCACTCGGGCGAGACGCGCTTGGCCGTCGAAAGCCCGAACACGGTCGCGCCCGGCAGGAAGGGATGGGCCTGCGCCTGCGCGCGGGCGCTCGCCACCGGGCGCCGCGCCAGCGAGGCAGCGGCAACGGCGGCGTTGTCGATGATGCGGTTGCCGATCATCTCGACCACGTCGGCGTCGAGCGGCACGTCGTCGGCCGCCACCGCGGCGATCTTCCAGGCGAGCTGATCCTCGCGGGCGAGCTTCTCGGCGGACTTGTAGGTACGGACGGTATGCGACTTCACGGACGAAGCTCCTCTGCGGTGCATTGATCTGAGACGGAAATGGGAACGGGCCGGCCGTCGCCATCGACGGCCACCATCATGAAGCGGCCGGTGATCGCCGGGGCGGCGTCGCCGCCGGCGGGGTTCTCGGGCGCGATCTCGACGCCGACCGTCATCGACGACTTGCCCTGAAAGACGATCCGCGCCCGAACCTCGATGATGGAGCCGATGCGGATCGGACGGAGGAACTCTATGCTGTCGGCCTTGGCCATCACGACCGGGCGGCCGGCATGGCGCGTCGCGCAGACAAAGGCGGCCTTGCCCATCATGTGCAGGGCGCAGGGCCCATAGAGCGTGCCGTAATGGTTGGCCTGCTCCGGAAGCACGACTTCCAGGAAATTGGCCAGGCCTTGCCCTGATGTGGTCGGTTGCGTGTTCAAGCGGATAGGTCCGGCTGTCTTTTCAAATTCGCATTATCCGCATATGATAGAGAGGATAAACCACTGATAATGCGAAGCTTTGCAAAGATAATCTGCAAAGCTGCGAAGAATGCGAAGATCGGCGCGGAGGGTCGGGTGTGAAGAAGGCCTATATGGGAGTGCGGCTGAAGCGGCTGCGGGAGGAGCGCCGGCTCACCCAGCAGGGCCTCGCCGACGCGCTGGGCATCTCGCTCAGCTATCTGAACCAGATCGAGAACAATCAGCGGCCGCTGACGGTGCCGGTGCTGTTGAAGCTCAACGCGGCCTTCGGAACGGATGTCCAGCTCTTTTCCGACAATGACGAGGCGCGTCTTATCGGCGAGTTGCGCGAGGCACTTTCCGACCCGACGCTCGGCGAACCCGTCGCGCTTGCCGACCTCAAGGAACTGGCGGGAAACATGCCCGCCCTCGCGCGCGCCTTCATCTCGCAAAGCCGCAGGCTGAAGCAGGCGACCGAAGAGATCGCGGCCTACGCCGCCAGGCTGGGTGACGACAGGCTGGGAAGACTGACGGCGCTCCCCTCGACGCCCTTCGAAGAGGTGCGCGATTTCTTCTATACCAACCACAATTATATCGACGAGCTCGACCGCGCGGCCGAGGCGGTGGCGCAGGAGATGGGCATGCCGCTCGGCCGCATGGAGGCGGCGACCGCGCGAAGGCTGGAGGACAGACACGGCCTCCGGCTTGCCGATCTGCGCGAGGTGGACGGCGCCGGCGTGCAGCGCAGCTTCGACGCCGAGACGCAGACGGTACGCCTCTCCCGGCGGTTGCTGCCGGGTCAAAGGGCCTTCCAGATGGCGACCCAGATCGCCTTTCTCGAGCAGCGCGATCTGATCGACAGGCTCGCCGCGCAGGGCTCGTTTTCCAATGACGAAGCGCGCTCGCTCGCCCGCATCGGCCTTGCCAACTACTTCGCCGGCGCGCTGGTGCTGCCCTATGCGCCGTTCCTGCAACTGGCCGAACGGCTACGCTACGACATCGACCTCCTGGGGCGCGAATTCGGCATGGGCTTCGAGACGATCTGCCATCGCCTCAGCACGCTCCAGCGCGCCAACGCGCGCGGGGTGCCGTTCTTCTTCATCCGCGTGGACAGGGCGGGCAACATCTCGAAGCGGCAGTCGGCTACCGATTTCCACTTTTCGCGCGTCGGCGGGACGTGCCCGCTCTGGAACGTCTATGACGCGTTCTCCCATCCCGGCCAGATTCTGACGCAGGTAGCGGAGATGCCCGACGGTCGCGCCTATCTCTGGGTCGCGCGCGCGGTAGAGAGCTCGCGCGGAGGGTATGGCGCGCCTGCCAAGAAGTTCGCGATCGGCCTTGGCTGCGATCTGCTCCACGCCGAACGACTGGTCTATTCCCAGGGGCTGTCGCTGAGCGATCCCGCGACGCGCACGCTGATCGGCGCCGGCTGCAAAGTGTGCGAGCGGACCAGATGCCCGCAACGCGCTTTTCCGCCGCTGGCCAAGACGCTCGCCATCGACGAACGGCGCAGCGCCTTCGCGCCATACTCCACCGCCTGACAAAGGAGCCGCGCATGCCGCTGTCCGCGAGCGCCTCGATAGCGAAACTGGTTCCTTCTTCAGGCATGTAAAGATATAAACATTTCCTTATGTCTTGTTGACTTTTGGCCGCGCCTGGTTGAAAGTGGCATTCGTCATGGTTCCCCGGCCGTCGCCTTCGATGCGCCGGGGCTAAGAGGGAAGCCGGTGAGATGCCGGCGCTGCCCCCGCAACTGTAAGCGGCGAGATGATGTCCAGCATGTCACTGGGGGTTGAGGCCCCTGGGAAGACGGACAGAAGCGACGACCCGCGAGCCAGGAGACCTGCCTTGACGAAAAACGTCCACGGGCGGGGTGTCCCGGTGTGCCGTAGCGAGGGCCGTCCCGAGCGGTCCTTTTGCTATGCGTCCGCTGACCCATGCCCCCAAACTTTCGGGGTAAGTCATGTCTCAAACGAAAATTCCCGTCGCCACCCTCGGCGTGCCGCGCATTGGCCGGCGCCGTGAGCTGAAATTCGCGCTCGAAGCCTATTGGGCAGGCAAGTCCACCGCCGACGAGCTTCTGGGCGTCGCAAAATCCGTGCGCGCCGCCAATTGGAAGGAGCAGGCCGCCCGCGGGATCACGAAGATCCCGTCCAACGATTTCTCGCTCTACGACCATGTCCTCGACACCGCCGTGATGGTGGGCGCGATTCCGGCCCGCTATGGCTGGACGGGCGGCGACATGCCGCTGGATACCTATTTCGCGATGGCGCGCGGCAATCAGGGCGAGGGCGGGGCCGCCTGCGGCCACTCCGGCCACGCCGATTCCGGCCAAGCCCATGGCGTCACCGCGCTGGAAATGACCAAGTGGTTCGATACGAACTATCACTACATGGTTCCCGAGCTTGACGACGACCAGGCATTCTCGCTCGCGTCGACCAAGCCGGTCGATCACTTCCTCGAGGCGAGGGAACTGGGCATCCACACCCGGCCCGTCATCCTGGGGCCCGTCACCTTCCTCAAGCTGGCCAAGTCGCAAGCGCAGGGCTTCGACCCCGTCTCGCTCCTGCCCGCGCTGCTGCCTGTCTACGAGGAGCTGCTGCGCAGGCTGGCGGCGGCCGGCGCCGACTGGGTGCAGATCGACGAGCCGGCGCTCGTGCTCGACCTGATCCCCAACGAGCGCGACGCCTTCAAGTTCGCCTATGGAAGGCTGGCGAAGGCGGCGCCGGGCATCAAGATCATGCTCGCCACCTATTTCGGCGCGCTCGGCGACAATCTCGACGCCGCGCTTTCGCTTCCCGTTGCCGGGCTTCATGTCGATCTCGTGCGTGCGCCGGAGCAGCTCGAAGCCGTCGGCCGGCTGGCGGATGAGAAGCTCGTCCTGTCGCTCGGCCTGACCGATGGGCGCAATGTCTGGCGCGCCGACCTTTCCACGATCCTCGACCG
>DAOMOI010000108.1:0-2632 GCA_035444225.1 Aquamicrobium sp.
CGACGCCGCCCGCGCCGTGCTCGACCTGCTCGAAGGCAAGCGCAGGAATATCTAGGAGACGCCGGCGCCGCCCCTCATCCGCCCTTCGGGCACCTTCTCCCGGCAGGGGGATGAGGGGCGGCGCGAACGGTGCAGAAGGCTATCCACCGCTTTCGCTTTTCGCTAGATTGGAAAAAAGCGAAAGGGAGCCTCGATGTACCTGCCGCCGCGCCAGGTCGAGATCGTGCAACTGGCAAAGGACAATGGCCGCGTGCTGGTCGAGGAACTGGCCGCGCGCTTCAACGTCACGCCGCAGACCATCCGCAAGGACCTGAACGACCTCTGCGACATGCGGCTGCTGTCGCGCGTGCATGGCGGGGCGCTGTTTCCCTCCGGCGTCGAGAATGTCGAATACGAGGCGCGGCGCAAGATCGCGGCCGCCGAGAAGGAAGCGATCGGCCGCGCCGCCGCGCGCATGATCCCCGACGGCGCCTCGCTCTTCGTCAACATCGGCACCACGACGGAAGCGGTTGCCAACGCGCTCCTCGACCGCAAGGGGCTGATGGTCATCACCAACAACATCAACGTCGCCAACCGCATGCGCGTCTTCCCGCAGACCGAGGTGGTGATCGCCGGCGGCGTGGTGCGCGGCTCCGACGGCGGCGTGGTCGGCGAGGCGGCGGTGGATTTCATCCGCCAGTTCAAGGTCGATTACGCCGTGATCGGCGCCTCGGCCATCGACCATGACGGCGCGCTGCTCGATTTCGACTATCGCGAGGTCAAGGTGGCGCAGGCGATCATCGCCAATGCCCGCCACGTCATCCTCGTCGCCGACGCCACCAAGTTCGAGCGCACCGCGCCGGTGCGCATCGGCCATCTGTCGCAGGTCCACACCTTCATCACCGACGAATGCCGGGTGGACAGCATCCGCGCCATCTGCCGCGAGGCCGAGGTGCAGCTGATCGAGGCCGCGCAGGGTTAACCGGGCCGCGTGAACGCCGCGCGCGCCGCCTCGATCCGCGGCCGGCAGACGCAGCCCTCGACGTGGTCGTTGACCATGCCCATCGCCTGCATGAAGGCGTAAACCGTGGTCGGCCCGACGAAGGACCAGCCGCGCTTCTTCAGCTCCTTCGAGATGCGGGTCGAGGTCGGCGTCTTGGCCAACGCCGACAGGCTCGCCCAGTCGAGCCTTTCCGGCCGCTCCTCCGGCCCCGGCTCGAAGCCCCAGAAGAAGGAGGCAAGCGAGCCGGCCTCGTCGGCCAGCGCCACCGCGCGCCGGGCGTTGTTGTAGACCGAGGCGATCTTGCCGCGATGGCGCACGATGCCGGCGTCAGTGAGATGGCGCGGCATCGCCGCCTCCTCGTCTTCCTCGGCCAACCGGCGGAAATCGAAGCCGTGGAAGGCGGCGCGGAAATTGTCGCGCTTGCGCAGGATGGTCAGCCACGACAGGCCGGACTGGAAGCCTTCGAGGCACAGCTTCTCGAACAGCCGGTTGTCGTCGCCTACGGGCAAGCCCCATTCCTCGTCGTGATAACGCAGATAATCGGGCAGGCCGCCATGCCACCGGCAGCGCGCCAGCCCGTCCTCGCCGGTGAGAAGCCCGTTCGTCATCGTCTTTTCAGCCTTTCTTTACCAAGCCGCTCAACCGGGCGGTAACCACAAGCCGAGCTTTACGCGAAAGGCGGCATTTTATGAAATCCGGTTTACGATTTTCTCGGGCTCCCGCGCCGACAATCGCGCCGACAAATGTGCGAAAGGCGGCGAGAAGGCCCGATGAGAATATCCCTGTCCCTGCTGGCAGCGGCCACGCTTGCCGCCGCCCTGCCGCTGCCGGCCTCCGCGCAGGCGCGCTATGGCGAGCGGCCCCCGCTCGTCGTCAGCCCCGACCTTTCCGCGCCGTGGGTGCTGCAATTGCAGCGCGCGCCGCAGGGGCAGCAGCCGCGCACGCAGCGCCAGCAGCCGCAGAACCGCCTGCCCGCCGGCTACAGCGTGCGCGTCGCCCCGGCCCCCGCCCCGCAGCGGCAAAAGGCGGCCGCGCCCGACCGGGTGCGGACCGCCGCCGTAGCGAGCGCGCCGCGCAACGTCGAGCCGCGCATCGACCCGAAATTCCTGCCGCAGACGGTGGACTACGACGGCCCGCACAAGGCCGGAACCATCGTCATCGACACGCGCGAAAACCTGCTCTATCTCGTCGAGGAAGGCGGCAAGGCAAGGCGCTACGGCGTCGGCACCGGCAAGCCCGGCTTCGAATGGGCCGGCAGCCACAAGGTGACGCGCAAGGCCGAATGGCCCGACTGGCGCCCGCCGGCGGAGATGATCGCGCGCGAGAAGAAGAAGGGCCGCGTCCTGCCCGCCCACATGAAGGGTGGCATCAATAACCCGCTCGGCGCGCGCGCGCTCTATCTCGGCTCGACGCTCTATCGCATCCACGGCACCAACCAGCCATGGACCATCGGCCGCGCCGTCTCGTCGGGCTGCATCCGCATGCGCAACGAGGACGTGACCGAGCTTTACGAGCGCGTGCCGGTCGGCGCGACGGTCGTGGTGATGTAGAATAGCGAATCGCAGCCGGGGGACGGCGCGGCCGGTGCGCTCATGAAGCGCATCGGCACCGAAGAGGCGGAACGGCCGAGGGGGCCGTTCCGCCTTTTTC
>DAOMOI010000108.1:2642-6828 GCA_035444225.1 Aquamicrobium sp.
CCCCCGCCGTTTTTCGTCACGCCGCCTTTTCCGGCACGCCCTCGGGCCGCGCCCCGCCATAGGCCCAGTCGAGCAGCCGCACGGTGTGGACCACCGGCAGGCCGGCGCCGGACGCGATCTGGGTGATGCAGCCGATATTGCCGGCCGCGACCACGTCGGCGCCGAGCGCCTCGATATTCGCCACCTTGCGGTCGCGCAGACGGGTGGCGATCTCGCCTTGCAGAATGTTGTAGGTGCCGGCCGAGCCGCAGCACAGATGCGCCTCTGCCGGCTCGCGCACGGTGAAGCCGGCATGCGCCAGCAATTCCTTGGGCTGGCGCGTCACGCGCTGGCCGTGGCGCAGCGAGCAGGCCGAATGATAGGCGACGGTCAGCCCCGGTCGCCGCGCCGGCTCCGGCAGGTCGAGGCCGGCAAGATATTCGGTTACGTCCTTGGCCAGCGCCGACACCTTCGCCGCCTTTTCGGCATAGGCGGGGTCGAGCCTGAGCATGAAGCCGTAATCCTTGATCGTGGTGCCGCAGCCGGAGGCGGTGATGACGATGGCGTCGAGGCCGCTCTCTTCCATCGTCCGTGTCCACGCATCGACATTGCGCCGCGCGGCGGAAAGCGCCTCGTCCTCGCGGCCCATATGGTGGACGAGCGCGCCGCAGCAGCCCTCGCCCTCCGGCACCACGACCTCGACGCCGAGCCGCGTCAGCAGCGACACCGTCGCCTCGTTGATGCCCGGCTCCAGCACCGATTGCGCGCAGCCGGTCAGGATGGCGACGCGGCCGCGCCGCGCGGCCTTCGCCGCGTGGATCGCGGGCTGCGACACCGGCGAGGCGGCCGGTACGGCGGAAGGCGCCAGCCTGAGCATGGCGCCGAGCGGCTTCAGCGCCGGCACGGCGTCGAACAGGCCCGCGAGCGGCCTTCCGAGACGGGCGAGCTTCAGCGCGGCGCGGAAGCGGGCCGGATAGGGCAGCACCGCAGCCAGCAGCGCCCGGAGCGCCCGGTCGGCCAGCGGGCGCTTGTAGGTCTTCTCGATATGGGCGCGGGCGTGATCGACGAGGTGCATGTAGTGCACGCCCGACGGGCAGGTGGTCATGCAGGACAGGCACGACAGGCAGCGGTCGATATGGGTGACGATCTCCCCGTCGGCAGCCCGGCCGTTCTCCAGCATGTCCTTGATCAGGTAGATGCGGCCGCGCGGGCTGTCCAGCTCGTTGCCGAGCGTCACATAGGTCGGGCAGGTGGCGGTGCAGAAGCCGCAATGCACGCATTTGCGCAGGATGCTTTCCGCCTCCGCGACATGCGGGTCGGCAAGCTGGGCAAGGGAGAAACTGGTCTGCATGGCGGCTAGATCAGCCAGCTTTCCGGGTTCCTGATCGGTTCGCCGCGCCCGACCGCCTGGAACCCGATCACCACGCGGACGATCACCCACACCGCCACGGCCAGCATCAGCAGGAAGCCGATGAGGACAACGGCGAGCACGAGCGCGATCAGGCCGTAGAGGATCCCGATCCAGAAGGTGCGGATGGCCCATGTGTAATGGGTCTCGATCCAGCCGCCGGCCTTGCCCCGGTTCATGTAGGCGAGCACGATGCCGATCAGCGGCGTGATGCCGATGATGAAGCCGATCAGATAGCTGGCGTAGATGACCTGCACGTTGGTCGGGCCGGGCTCCAGCCAGCGGTCGGTCTGGCGCGGCGCGGGCGGGGTGTTCGGATCGGTCATGGCGCTCTCCCTTTTTTCGGAACGCTATCACAGGCCGCTCAGCGATACATCCTGCCCGGATTGAGGATGTTCAGCGGATCGAACTGCGCCTTGACCCGCGCCGACAGCGCGGCCAGCGCCTCCGACTGTGGCTGAAACACATCAATTGCCGCGCGGGTAGCCGCCGGCGCGCGGACCAGCGTGGCGAAGCCGCCGCCATGGACCGCAATCTGCCGGCGCAGGCTTTCAGCCTCCGCATCGCCTTCCATGCGCAGCCAGATCAGCCCGCCCTGCCAGTCGTAGAAGGCATCCACCGCCGCCTCCATGCGCAGCGCCATCACCATCTGGTGGCCTTGCGACGGCGCCATCGACACGCGCCATACCGGCTTTTCCGTGCCGTCGGCGAAAGGCGCGCAGTCGCGCACTTCGCGCCATAATTTTCGTGATTCGCCTTCTTCCAGCTGTTCCGGCGCCGCCATCGGCGCGAGCAAGGCGGCAAGCCGCTCGAAGCGATAGGCGACGGACGGCGAAAACCCTTCGAGCCGCAAAAGCGTAGCCCCGCGCCAGCCCTTGAAGCCGCCGTCAAGCACCTTGCCGACCACGGTTTCGGGCAGATGCGCGGCCGCCGCCACCTCGCCGCTGGAGGTCATGGCGACGGCCATGGCGTGGGCCGCGTCGGCCTCGCTCAAGCCGCGCAGCACCAGCGTCGCCTCGGTCTCGGCCCTGGGCAGCACCTTGAAGGTCACGTCCGTGACAGCGGCCAGCGTGCCCCACGAACCGGCCATGACCTTGGCGAGATCATAGCCGGTGACGTTCTTGACCACGCGCCCGCCGGACTTGAATGCCTCGCCGCGCCCGGACACGGCATGGATGCCGAGCACGTGGTCGCGCGCCGCGCCCGCCTTGATCCGGCGCGGCCCGCTGGCATTGGCCGCCAGCACCCCGCCGATCGTGCCGCTTCTACCCCTTGGCCCAGCCTCGCCACCCAGCAAAGGCGCATGGTCCATCGGCTCGAAGGCAAGCTCCTGGCCCGAGGCAGCCAGCAGCGCCTCGATCTCGGCAAGCGGCGTGCCGGCGCGGGCGGAAAGCACCAATTCCTCCGGCTCGTAGAGCGTGACGCCCGACAGCGCCGACAGATCGAGGACATGCTCGCACGCAAGCGGCCGGCCGACGCCGCGCCGCGAGCCGCCGCCGAAGATCTCCAGCGGCGTCTCGCCCGCCGCCGCCCATTCTACGGCTTCCAGCACGTCGGCGGCCGATGTCGGCAGGAATCTCGTCATCAGAACCTCGGCCCTAGAATCTCGGAATGTCCGGGAAGGGAAGCTGGCCACCGCGCACATGCATGCGGCCAAGCTCGGCGCAGCGGTGAAGCTGCGGGAACATCTTGCCCGGATTGAGCAGGTGCGCCGGGTCGAAGGCGCATTTGACCCTGATCTGCTGGTTCATGTCGTCTTCCGAGAACATGTCCGGCATCAGGTCGCGCTTTTCCACGCCCACCCCATGCTCGCCGGTCAGCACCCCGCCGACGGCGACGCACAGCCGCAGGATGTCGGCACCGAAGCTTTCCGCCTTCTCCAGCTCGCCCGGCTTGTTGGCGTCGTAGAGGATCAGCGGATGGAGATTGCCGTCGCCGGCGTGGAAGACGTTGGCAACGCCGAGGCCATACTTCTCCGACAGTTCGCGCATGCCGGCCAGCACGCGCGGCAGCTCCTTCCTCGGGATGGTGCCGTCCATGCAGTAATAGTCCGGCGAAATGCGGCCGACGGCCGGAAACGCCGCCTTGCGCCCAGCCCAGAACGACAGCCGCTCCTCCTCGCTTTGCGAGACGCGGCAGGTCGTGGAGCCGTTCTGCGCCGCGATCGCCTCGACGCGGCCGATCAAATGGTCGACTTCCGCTCCCGGACCGTCCAGTTCGACGATCAGCAGCGCCTCGACGTCGAGCGGGTAGCCGGCGCGGACGAAATCCTCGGCCGCGCGGATCGCCGGCCGGTCCATCATCTCCATGCCGCCGGGGATGATGCCCGCGCCGACGATGTCGGCGACGCATTGCCCGGCCTGCTCGCTCGACGGGAAGCCGAGCAGCACCGCGCGCGCCGTCTCCGGGCTTTTGAGGATGCGCACCGTCACTTCCGTCACCACGCCGAGCAGTCCTTCCGAGCCGGTGACGACGCCGATCAGGTCGTAGCCTTCCGAATCGAGATGCTGTCCGCCGAGGCGCACCACCTCGCCGCTCATCAGCACCATCTCGACGCCCAGCACGTTGTTGGCCGTCAGCCCGTATTTCAAACAATGCACGCCGCCGGAATTTTCCGCGACATTGCCGCCGATGGAACAGGCGATCTGCGACGACGGATCGGGCGCGTAGTAGAAGCCTTCGTGGCGCACCGCCTCGGTGATGCCGAGATTGGTGACGCCGGGCTGCGCCGTCACGGTGCGGTTGGCATAGTCGATGTCGAGGATGCGGTTGAAGCGGCTCATGACCAGCAGCACCGCG
>DAOMOI010000109.1:0-6800 GCA_035444225.1 Aquamicrobium sp.
AAGATGCGGACCATGATCGGCGAGGTCGTGGTCATGCCCTTGGCGCGCATCGACTGCACCAGCGCCGCCGGCAGCGGCTTGGTCGCCTTGGGCGAGACGTCGCCCAGCGTCGCCTCCGTGCAGCCGGCGAGAACACCCGCCAGGGCGATTGCGGCAAGGGCGAGACCGGCGCGTGCGAAGGTCGTTTTCATGGCAATGCGGATCGTGCTTTCGTTCATGGACTCGGGGGCCGTTCGTCCCCGAACCGTGCTGCCCCGTGCACCCACCATGGCGGGTTAACCTTGAAATTCCCTTACCGCAATCTTTACCAATTGCCGCTCACGCAAAAGTCAGCGCGTTCTCATTGAACGGAAGGTCGCGGCGAATTTGTGGCAGCAGGATGTTCTACAGGCTGCGGCCCATGGCCAGGAACTTCTCGCGGCGGTGCTCGCGATAGTCCATCGGCGCGCGGCGCAAGTCGGCGAAGCCGCTGGCGATCTGGTCGCCGGCGGCGGCGATGATCGCCTCCGGTCCCCTGTGCGCGCCGCCGAGCGGCTCGGGGACGATGCCGTCGATGATCTTCAGCTCGAGCAGGTCCTGCGCCGTGATCTTCATCGAGGTGGCGGCGTCCTTCGAGCGCGTGGTGTCGCGCCACAGGATCGAGGCCGCGCCTTCGGGCGAGATCACCGAATAGATCGCGTGCTCCAGCATGTAGACATGGTTGGCCACCGCGATGGCGATGGCGCCGCCGGAGCCGCCCTCGCCGATGACGAGGGCGATGTTCGGCACTTTCAGGCCGAGGCAGGCTTCGGTCGAGCGGGCGATGGCCTCGGCCTGGCCGCGCTCCTCGGCGCCGATGCCGGGATAGGCGCCGGCCGTATCGACCAGGCTGACGAGGGGAATGGAGAAGCGGTCGGCCAGCTCCATGACGCGCACGGCCTTGCGATAGCCCTCGGGCCGGGCGCTGCCGAAATTGTGCTTGAGCCGCGTCGCCGTGTCGTTGCCCTTCTCCAGCCCCAGCACCGCGACCGGCTCGCCGCGGAAGCGGGCGAAGCCGGCCACCAGCGCCTCGTCCTCGGCGAAGGCGCGGTCGCCGGCCAGCGGCGTGAACTCGGTGAACAGGCCGCGCACATAGTCGAGACAGTGCGGTCGGTCGGGGTGGCGCGCCACCTGCACCTTCTGCCACGGCGTCAACTGGCGGTAGATGTCGCGCAGCGCCTCCTGCGACCGCTTCTCCAGCCGCGCGATCTCGTCGCCGACATCGACGGCCTCGCCGGTATCGGGAAGCTTCTTCAGCTCCAGGATCTTGCCTTCGAGGTCTGCGACCGGCTTTTCGAAATCGAGATAGTTGAACATCCGCCGTGATGGTTCCCGAGCGCGGGGTCAATCAGGTGAAAGGCGGCGCTGTGGCGCCTTTCGCGAGCAAAAACTGCGCTTCACATAGCGGCAGCGGGCCTAGTCGGCAAGCGGATGATGCCGCGCGACCGTCTCCGCGAGCCGGTTTTCGAGCACGTGAGTGTAGATTTGCGTGGTCGAGATGTCGGAATGGCCGAGCAGCTGCTGCACGGCGCGCAGGTCCGCCCCGTTCTGCAACAGATGGCTGGCGAAGGCGTGGCGCAGCACGTGCGGCGACACCTTCGCCGCCGGAACGCCGGCCCGTGCCGCCAGCGCCTTCAATTCGCGCGCGAAAACCTGGCGCGACAGGTGGCCGTCTTCCGACGACGACGGGAACAGGAACGGGCTTTCGCCCGCGCCCGGCAGCGTGGCGCGGACATCGAGCCATTCGGCGAGAGCGGCCTTGGCGTTGTGCGAGAGCGGCACCACGCGCTCCTTGCCCCCCTTGCCGCGACCGATGAAGAACCGCTCGGCCCGGCGGGCGACGGTGACGGGAAGCGCCACCAGCTCGGAGACGCGCAGGCCGGTGGCGTAGAGGGTCTCGGTCAGCGCATGGAGCCGGCAGGCGGCCGCACGGGCGCGGGCGTCGCCTTCCACCTCGCGTTTCTCGGTCTCGGCGCGGGCGAGAAGCTTCGAGACCGCGTCCTCGCGCATGGTCTTCGGCAGCGGCCGCTCCTTCCTCGGTGCGTCGACCGTGGCGGTCGGGTCGTCGGCGCGCAGCCCCTCGGCATAGAGGAAGCGGAAGAACTGGCGCAGCGCCGACAGTTTTCGCGCCTGCGACGTAGCGGCGAAGCCGCGCGCCGCGACATCGTCGAGAAAGGCGCGGATGTCGTCGGCCCCGGCCTCGGCCAGCCGGCCGCCGAGGAAGGCTGCGGCATCGTCGAGGTCGCGGGCATAGGCGGCGAGCGTGTTGTCGCTCGCGCCGCGCTCCGCGCTCATCATCTCCAGAAAGGCTTCCAGCCGGGCGGCGGTGGTCATGGCGCGCTCCTTGCAGCGCCCGACCCTGCCACGAAACGGCTTGCCGAAAGGTGAAGCCCGAAGCGGCACACGGAACCGGGCGTGGCGGCCCCGCGTTATCGGGGCGAAAGGAACAAGGTCATGGAACACATCGCCGCTTTTCTGCTCATGGTCGGCTGTTCGCCCGACCTCGCGGAGTGCCGCGAGATACCGGCGCCGACCGCCATCTACGAAACGATCGAGGATTGCACCGCCGAGCGCGCGGGCTTCGCCGCCGCGCACGAAGGGGCGGCACCGCGCCTGTTCGTCCAGTGTTTCGAGGTCGATCCGCAGTTGACCGAAACCGATGCCGAGATCGTCTGGGACGTGACCGAGGACGGAAAACTGACGGCGTGGGTGGAACCTTATTCGCCCGGGGAAGTTCTCATCGCATCGAATCGCGAAGCGCAAACCGAGGTGCATCGCTAGGGCTTGATTGCGACACATCTTCCCGGCATGTTCCGATGGGAAGGGTTCCTCGAATGTCATGGAGGCACGGATGAAGAAGTTAATGATCGTGGCCGCATCGGCTCTGATGATGGCCGGTTTGGTATCGGGCTGCACCACGGCCGAGCAAACCGGCGTCGGCGGCGCGGCGGCCGGTGCCGCCATCGGCGGTCTGGCCACGGGCCGCACCAGCGGCGCGCTCGCAGGCGCGCTGATCGGCGGAACCGCCGGCTATCTGATCGGCCGTTCGGCCGACCGTCCGGGCTGGTGCCGCTATCGCGACGAATATGGCCGCGTCTACGAGGCGCGCTGCCGTTAAGCAGCTGCCCGCGAATGTGGAAAAGGGAGCCGTCGGCTCCCTTTTTCGTTGGATGACCGGGGAAGGATGAGCCGGTTCAGGCCATGCCGAGCGCGGCCATGTAGAGGTCGAGGATCGCCTCTTCCTCCTGCCGTTCGGCCTGGTCCTTCTTGCGCAGGCGAATCAGCGTGCGCATCGCCTTGGTGTCGAAGCCGGTGCCCTTGGCCTCGGCGAACACCTCCTTGATGTCGTCGGCGATCGTCTTCTTCTCCTCTTCGAGGCGCTCGATGCGCTCGATGAAGGAACGAAGCTGGCCGGCGGCCACGGTCTGGGCGGAATCGGTGATGTCTTCGGCCATGTCGGGGATCTCCAGATAGCGGCGGCCGGGAATCGCGGCCGGATTGCGTGCGTCTGGTTGCCAAAGACGCGGTAAAGAATCAATTACGAATGTTTCGGATGGCTGCGGGCGAAGGCGGCCTTCTCTTCGGCGCTCGCCTCGCGCTGATGGAGCGCGCGCCATTCCTCATAGGGCATGCCGTAGACGATCTCGCGCGCCTCGTCCTTGCTCATGGCAAGCCCTGCGTCCCCGGCCGCCTCGCGATACCAGTTGGCGAGGCAGTTGCGGCAGAAGCCGGCGAGGTTCATCAGTTCGATGTTCTGGACGTCCGTGCGCTCGCGCAGGTGCCGGACCAGCCGGCGGAAGGCGGCGGCCTCGAAATCGCGCTGCTGTTCGTCGCTCAACCCGTTCATCGCCTTCTCCTCAAACCGGCCCCGTGCGGGAGCCGTATTGCCGTATCTCATGGATTTGCGGCAGGGCGTTGACCGCGGCGACCATCGGCGCGAGGCGCTCCGCCCAACCGGCCGCGCCTTCCGGCGTCGCGATCAGGTCCTGTCGAATCTCGATCAGCACATGGGCATAGCCGTTGCTGATGGCGTGGCGGAACATGGTGTCGCCGCGCAGCGCGCCGTCATAGGGCTCGTTGTCGCCGACGACGAGGGCGGGGTCGGCGCGCAGCATGTCGAGCAGCGGGGCCACGGCGCGGTCGTCCCTGTCCCAGAGCAGGCCGACATGCCACGGCCGCGTCCGGCCCTGCATGGCCGGCGTGAAGGAATGGACCGAGAACAGGAAGGGCGCGGCCCCGCTCGTCGCGGCGACGGAGGCGACCATCGAGCCGAGCGCGTCGTGATAGGGCCGATAGTAGCGGTCGAGCCGGCGCTGGCGCTCCTCCTCGCTCATCGGATAGTTGGCCGCGATCACCGTGCCGTCGTAGAGCTGGCGGATCAGCGTCGGGTCGTCCTCGCCGCGATTGGGGTCGATCAGGAGACGCGAGAAGCGCGCCATCACCGCCGGCGCGTCGAGAAGGCGCGCGAGCGCGCGCGTCACCGCCTCGGCGCCGATGTCGTAGGCGATGTGGCGCTCGAACTCGTGCGGCGGCAGGCCGAGCGAGCCGTATTCGTCGGGGAGCGCGCGCCCGGCATGGTCGGCGAGCAGCACCAGCCCCTTGCCGCGGTCTCCGTCGATGATCTCGAAAGGCTCGAAAAGTGCGTCGCGGGTCATGAAAGGGCGGTCCGTATGCGAAGGCTGCCGGTTGGCGCCCTCTGTGTCTTCCACGAAGTGCCGGCGCATGCAATGGCCGCCGTTTCGCCATGCCGGGCGTCATGATCGGCGCGCGCGTTGACACCGGCGCTCACTTCTTTGAAATAGGCACCGCATGATGACGACTGCTTCGACGGGAACCGGGATGAAGATGCGGGCAAATGCCGGGCGGAAAAAGGCTTGCGGATTGCTGGCCGCGCTGGGGCTGGCATGCGGCGCGCAACTCGTCGCGGCGACGCCGGCGCTGGCCGATTTCCGCGTCTGCAACGCGACGCAGGGGCTGGTGGGCGTGGCGATCGGCTATCGCGCCAGCACCGGCTGGGTCACGGAAGGCTGGTGGCACGTCGAGGGCTCGACCTGCAAGACGCTGATCGAGGGGGCGCTGTCGTCGCGCTACTACTATCTCTATGCCGAGGACGCCGAGCGCGGCGGCCGCTGGGACGGGCCGGTCAACATGTGCGTGGCCGAGCGCGAGTTCAAGATCGCCGGCGCCGGCGACTGCTTCGCGCGCGGCTTCCAGCGCGCCGGCTTCCAGGAATACGACACTCGCGAGCAGACGAACTGGATGGTGCAATTGACCGACGAGCCGGTGAGCGGCGCGCCCCCCGTTACCGGGGCCGGCACGCCCCCCGTCACCGGGACGGGCACGCGATGAGGCGCAACCGCAAGGTCAAGATCCTCGCCACGCTTGGTCCCGCCTCCTCCGAGGAGGCGATGATCCGCCGGCTGTTCGAGGCCGGCGCCGACGTGTTCCGCATCAATATGAGCCACGCCGACCATGCGCTGATGCGCACGCTGGTCGGTCGCATCCGCGCGGTCGAGCGTCAGGTCGGCCGGCCGATCGGCATCCTCGCCGATCTGCAGGGGCCGAAGCTGCGCGTCGGCAAGTTTGCCAACGGGGCGGAGGCGCTGGCGCCGGGCCAGACCTTCACCCTCGACGACGACCCCGCGCCGGGCACGGCGGCCCGCGTTCAGCTCCCGCACCCGGAAATCCTGCAATCGGTGCAGCCCGGCCACCGGCTCCTGATCGACGACGGCAAGCTGCACCTGCGCGCGGTCGAGACCGACGGGCGGCGCATCGTCTGCGTCGTCGTTTCCGGCACCAGGATCTCCGACCGCAAGGGGGTGAGCCTGCCCGACACCGACCTTCCGCTCGGCGCGCTGACCGAGAAGGACCGCAGGGACCTGGAAGCCGTGCTGGAGGAGGGTGTCGACTGGGTGGCGCTGTCCTTCATCCAGCGGCCGGAGGACCTGGCCGAAGCGCGCAAGATCGCGCGCGGGCGCGCCTCGCTGCTCTCCAAGATCGAGAAGCCGCAGGCGGTGACGCGGCTTGACGAGATCATAGAGCTGTCGGACGCGCTGATGGTGGCGCGGGGCGACCTCGGCGTCGAGATGCCGCTCGAAGCCGTGCCCGGCATCCAGAAGCGCATTACGCGGGCCGCGCGCAAGGCCGGCAAGCCGGTGGTGGTGGCCACCCAGATGCTGGAATCCATGATCTCGGCGCCGGTGCCGACGCGCGCTGAGGTGTCGGACGTGTCCATCGCCGTGTTCGAGGGCGCGGACGCGGTGATGCTGTCGGCCGAATCGGCGGCCGGCGACTATCCGGTCGAGGCGGTGGCGACGATGGACGCAATCGCCGTGCAGGTCGAGAAGGACCCGCTCTATCCGGGCATCATCAACGCCCAGCGGTCCGAGCCGGAGGCGACCGGCGCCGACGCGATCTCGGCCGCCGCGCGCCAGATCGGCGAGACGCTGAAGCTGTCGGCCATCGTCACCTATACCGGCTCGGGCGCCACGGGCCTGCGCGCCGCGCGCGAGCGGCCGCAACTGCCGATCATCGCGCTGTCGCCGGTGGTCGAGACGGCAAGGCGGCTTTCGCTGGTCTGGGGGCTGCATTGCGTGGTGACGGCGGACGCGACCGACCTCGACGACATGGTGGCGCGCGCCTGCCGCATCGCCCATACCGAGGGCTTCGGCCGCGAGGGTGACCGCGTCATCATCTCGGCGGGCGTGCCGCTGCGCACTCCCGGCTCCACCAACATGCTGCGCATCGCCTATATCGGCGCGGAAGGGCAGGCGGGCGGCTGA
>DAOMOI010000110.1:0-6763 GCA_035444225.1 Aquamicrobium sp.
TAGGAAATCTTGCGGACGGTGAAGTTCTCCTGGAAGCCGGAGCCGGCGCGGGCGATGCAGACGCCCTCATAGGCCTGCACGCGGGTGCGGTTGCCTTCGGTGATGCGCACGTTGACGCGCACGGTGTCGCCGGGCTGGAATTCGGGGAGCTTGCGCTTCTCTTCGATCCTGGCGGCCTGCTCGGCCTCAAGCTGGCGAATGATGTCGACCATCGTCCTGATCCTTGGTTCTTCTCAAACGGTCAGAGCGTCCGGCGCTTGCCGCCCCGGCTCGTCGGCCGTGCGGCTATGCCCGTGAAGGCAGGGACGGTTTCACCATTCCTTGGTTGGCGGATGTCCGGTTTCAGCCCGGACTGGCGCGGCGATACACAATTTGCGGCAAAGAATCAACTGCCGGCCTTGCGCCGCGCCGCTCAGCCCCCCGCTCGACCTTGGCCGATCCGGCCGAGATGGGTGTCGGAAAAGCCGCTTTGATGCTTCAGGCCATAACCCAGCGCCCGGTCGATGCCGATATGGGCGGCCCAGATGAGCGCGAGCGAAACGGCGAGCGGCTGCTGCCAGACCCAGCCGACCGCGCCGGCAAGGACGGGGCCGATCCAGCTATGGGCGGCATTGTAGAAGAATGCGCCGACCTTCGGCCCGCGCAGATAACCGACGAAGGCGATGTCGGGCGCGAGGATCAGGGCGGCGAACAGCCACCAGCTCGCGCCGCCGTGCCAGTAAAGGCCGATGGCGAGCGCCGCGAGCGCGGCATTCTCCAGCCGAAGCAGGCGGATCATTCCCCGTCCTCCCGCGCGCGCAGCAGATCGGGCCGGCGCTCGGCCGTCAGCTTCCGCGCCTCCTCGCGCCGCCATGCCGCGATCCGCGCATGGTTGCCCGAAATCAGCACGTCGGGAATGGCGCGGCCCTCGAAAAGCTGCGGCCGCGTATAATGCGGGTGTTCGAGCAGGCCGCCCTCGAAGCTCTCCTCCTCGCCCGATGCCTCATTGCCCATGACGCCGGGAAGCAGGCGCACCACCGCGTCGAGCAGCACCAGCGCCGCCGGCTCGCCGCCTGAAAGGATGTAGTCGCCGACCGAAACCTCCTCCAGCGCGCGGGCCTCGATCAGCCGCTGGTCGACGCCTTCGAAGCGGCCGCACAGGATGACCGCGCCTTGCCCGGCGGCCAGCTCGCGCACGCGCCTTTGCGTCAGCGGCTTCCCGCGCGGGCTCATCAGCAGTTTCGGCCGTGGGTCGCCTTGGGGTACTGCGTGGTCGATGGCGCTGGCCAGCACGTCGGCGCGCATCACCATGCCGGCGCCGCCGCCGGCCGGCGTGTCGTCCACCGTACGGTGGCGGTCGGTGGCGAAGTCGCGGATCTGCACCGTCTCCAGCGCCCATGTCCCGGCCTCCAGCGCCCTGCCGGCGAGCGAATGGCCGAGGCTGCCCGGAAACATCTCGGGATAGAGCGTCAGCACCGTGGCGCGGAAGGTCATTCTCCTTCCTCGCCGTCGTCGTCGTCTTCCCCGGCCAGCCCGGCCGCGACGCCGTCGATGCGCACGAAGCCGCCTTTCACCGCGATTTCGGGAATGGCGGCCCGCGTGAACGGCACCATCACCGTCCTGCCCCCGGCAAGCGCGATCTCGGCGATGTCGCCGCCGCCGAAATCCTGCATCGCCGTGATCCTGCCGATCGTGGAGCCGGTCTCGTCGCGCACGTCGAGGCCGATCAGGTCGGCCTGATAGAACTCGTCCTCGTCGAGATCGTCGGGCAGGACGGAACGGTCGACATAAAGCGCGATGCCGGCCGCGGCCTCCGCCGCCTCGCGGCTGGCGATCTCCCGGAAGCGCACCACCAGCACGGTCTTCGCCGGGCGCAGCGCGGCGACCGTATAGGTGCGGCCGTTCTCGTCCCGGAGCGGGCCGTAATCGCCCAGCGCCATCGGGTCGCCGGTGAAGCTCTTCACCCGCACCTCGCCCCTGATGCCATGGGCGGCGCCGATGGTTGCCATGCGGACGGGATTTTCGAGCTTCGTCATCGGTCGTCTGTAGCGGCGGCGGCGGGATGATTCAATGTTCTCGCTCACTGGCCGCGCCGTTTTCGCTCACGGGCCGCAGGCCCTCCGCGGGGGCGCCGGACGACCGGCGGCCCGCAGTCGCGGGCTCGGCCTTCGGCCGTCTTGTGAGCTTTCGGAGAGGTGGCGCGATTCACCCGCTGCTAACCGCGATCCCGCACAATGTCGGCATGGAACAGTTCCTCGTTTGCGCGAAGCCCGATCTGCAAAAGGCGCGGGCCGAATGGTTGGCCGCGCTTCAGCGCGAGCGGCGGCTGGCCGCCCTGACGGTCGAGGCCTATGAGCGCGACACGCGCCAGTTCCTGCACTTCATGACCGGCTACAACGGCGGCGCGCCCGGCGTCGCCGACATCGCCGCGTTGAAGCCCGTCGATCTGCGCGCCTTTCTCGCCCAGCGACGCAAGGATGGCGCCGGCGCGCGCTCGCTCGGGCGCGGGCTGGCGGGCATCCGCTCCTTCCTGCGCTTCCTCGAGCGGCGCGGACTGGCCAACGCGGCCGGCGCGACCGCGATGCGCGCGCCGAAGCAGCCGAAATCGCTGCCGCGGCCGCTGACGGCGCGGGACGCCAGACGGGTGGTCGCGGCGGGCGAGCAGCTGGCGGACGAGCCGTGGATCGCGGCCCGCGACGCTGCCGTGCTGACGCTGCTCTATGGCAGCGGCCTGCGCATTTCCGAGGCGCTGGCGCTGACCGGAGGCGATCTTGCCGACGAAGGCGCGACCATGCTGCGCGTCGCCGGCAAGGGCGGCAAGACGCGGCTGGCCCCGGTGTTGCCGGTCGGCTTCCGTGCCGTCGCCGACTATCGCCGGCTCTGCCCCTACGATCTCGGCCCGGACCAGCCGCTGTTTCGCGGCGCGCGTGGCGGGCCGCTCAGGCCCGAAATCGTCCAGCGCGCCATGGCCCGGCTGCGCTCGGCGCTCGGCCTTCCCGACAGCGCCACGCCGCACGCGCTGCGCCATTCCTTCGCCACCCACCTGCTCGCCGGCGGCGGCGATCTGCGCACCATCCAGGAACTTCTCGGCCATGCCAGTCTTTCCACCACGCAGGTCTATACCGGCGTCGATACCGCGCGGCTGCTCGACATCTACGACGCCGCGCATCCCAGAGCCTGAAGGGGCCGCATGATGACAAGGAAAACGGAAGGCAACCCTGCTTCCGGGCCGGTGCTTCTTTCCGGCGGCAACCCGCAGATCGCCAAGGGCTATGGCGAGGGACCGGTCAAGGCCTATCTCGACGCCATGCCGGGCTGGAAGGCCGATGTCGGCCGCCGCATCGACACCATCGTGGCGCGCACCGTTCCCGGCGTGCGCAAGGCGGTGAAATGGAATTCGCCCCTCTACGGCGTCGAGGACGGCAGATGGTTCCTGAGCTTCCACTGCATGACGAAATACATCAAGGTCGCGTTCTTTCGCGGCGCGTCGCTCGATCCCGTCCCGCCCGTGGCCTCGAAGCAGGACAATGTGCGCTATCTTCACATCCACGAGGGCGAGGCATTCGACGAGGCCCGGTTCGCCGACTGGGTGGCGCAGGCAAGCCGCCTGCCCGGCGAGAAGATGTGAACGCGGGCGGCTCCGCACTTAACGGCCCGCGCTTAACGGTTTGGCCGCACTTCGCCGCTAGGGTGCGCGGCATGACCGCACGCAGCCTCGCCCTTCCGGACCGCGCCGCCGCCCTTGCCCTGAAGGGGCTGGCCGCGCTCAACATTCTCTTCCTCGCCGCCTTCGTGGCGACGCTGGCCCTCTCGGTCACAAGGGCGGCAGCGCAAGACGCGCCGCCGGTTGCCTGCACCGGCGACAACCTCATCGATGCGCTGGCGCGAGACGATCCCGCGAAGCTGGCCCAGATCCGCGCCGAGGCGGAAGACATCGCCAACGGCAAGGGCCTGCTGTGGCGCATCGAGAAGGACGGGACGGCGCCTTCCTGGCTCTTCGGCACGATGCACCTGTCCGATCCGCGCGTGGTCGGGCTTGGGGCCCCGGCGCGGACGGCCTTCGACGCGGCGACCACCGTGGTCATCGAGACGACGGACGTGCTCGATCCCGCGAAGCTGATGGCGGCGATGGTGGCCGATCCCGAGCTGACCATGTTCACCGACGGCACGACCCTCCTGTCGGTGGTGCCGGAGGCCGAGCGCGCGGCGACGGAGGCCGCGCTTGCCGAACGCGGCATCCCGCCGGCCAGCGTGGCGAAGATGAAGCCGTGGATGATCTCGGCCATGGTGGCGCTGCCGGCCTGCGAGCTGGCGCGCAAGGCGTCCGGCGCGCCGGTGCTCGACATGCGGCTCGCCCATGACGGCGAGGCCGCCGGCAAGGCGCTGGGCGGGCTGGAGACCGTCGCCGAGCAGCTCGGCGCCATGGCGTCGCTGCCGATGGAATTCCATATCCAGGGGCTGGTCGACACGCTGAAGCTGGGCGACGCCGTCGACGACGTGATCGAGACGATGGTGGCGCTTTATCTGGCTGAGGAGACCGGCATGTTCTGGCCGTTCTTCCGCGCCGCGCTGCCGTCCGGCGGCGACGGGGACGCGGCCGGCTTCGCCGCCTTCGAGGAGGCGATGGTGACGGCGCGCAACCGCACTATGGCCGAGCGCGCGGTTCCTTTCATCGACGCGGGCGGCGCCTTCATCGCCATCGGCGCGCTGCACCTGCCGGGCGAGGAAGGCGTCGTCGCGCTGCTGCGCGAAAAAGGCTATCGGGTCGAGGCGATCCGATAGCCGTCGCGAAGACGTGCCGGGCTGCGTCAGCTTCGGATCGCGCGGGCGCCGCCGATCAGAATGCAGGCGCCGATGAAGCCGGCGACGAGATAGCCGAGCCAGCCGCCGAACGAGACGCCGAGCAGGCCGAGGAGGAAGCTCGCGACCGCGGCGCCGACGATGCCGAGAATGATGTTGGCGAAAACGCCGGTGTTGCTGTTCATGAAGTTGGATGCGATCCAGCCGGCGAGACCGCCGATGATGATGGCCGCGATCCAGCCGATGCCTGCGTCGTCCATGTCCCTCTCCTTCAGGTCAACCGTTGTCGGACGCAGAGAAAATGTCGCGACGCGCGAAAAGTTCCGCCTGCGCTTGCCGCGGTCCCCGTTGCCGCGGATGTCACGGCAAACGTGATTTGGCGCGGCGGCGACGGCCTGCTAGCCTTCTTCTCGCAGCGGCCGTTCCGACGAAAATATCCAATGGACGCGTTTCCGCTGCTCCAGCAAGCGAAGGAGACCACGCAATGAAGACCGTTCTTGCCGTAGCCGCCGCTCTTGGACTTTCGGTGGCGGTGGCGGGCGCCTGCCCGATGAAGCGCGACACGACCGCCTCGGTCGACAAGGAGACGGTGGCCAGCATCAAGACGCCGGCGCCGGCCCCGATCTCGACCCCGGCCGATGCCGGCACGAAGAAAGACACCGCTGGCTGACACCCGCCGGGGGAAGCGAGCGGGGCCGGTTTCAAAGCCGTCTCGTGCCAGCCTGACGGCTGCGAGCGTGAAACCATGTCCGTGCAAGCCGGGTTGGCACATTAGCCGGCGCTCGCCCGCATCACGGCTGAGAAGCGCGACCTGCGCAAGGTGAAAGATTTCGCCGCCGACGGTGCGGGAAACGCACCTTCGTCGTTGACGAACGCTCTTCGTTGGCGCTAGAGAACGCCTGACCCTGGAGGCATTCGGGATCGCGGCCTGGAAGACGGGCTCGCCGATTCACGATAGGCCTCCGAGCCGCGGAGAGGTGGCAGAGTGGTTGAATGCACCGCACTCGAAATGCGGCATGCTCGCAAGGGCATCGGGGGTTCGAATCCCTCCCTCTCCGCCAGTACCAAGTCGCGAACCCCCTACATGTTGCTTTGACCGCCGAATTTCCTTTTGATTTCAAAGGGGGTTAGCGGTTTTGACCGAACCTCAGAGACTGGCGACATGCCGATTTCCGGTCTCTGAATGGCTTTTGTCTCAAACCATGCGAACCTCAGTGGATTTGGTTCGGTCGGAAAAGACCATTTAATTTCAATTCATTACCGTTATTGCACTACGCCCGAGTTGTAACGGATGCTGTCACCAACCAGCCTGAACAGAGACACCCGAGGTGGGCGTTTTCTGACGCTATGAAGCGTAATCTTAAGCAGCGCGGCGCTGTTGGGCATGGTTAAAACCTGAGCGGGCTCGACGAGGCTCCACCGCAGTGACTATCTCGTGATGGTGGTCGCAGTAAACGCGATCCGATGAGGTTTGCGCGGCGCAAAAGTAGTAGCCGCCCGTTGCTGATCGGTCTTCACGAACCGGGAAGCGGCATTGATAGCGACCTAGCCTGATGAGGGGGACGTCGCTCGCGGAAAATTTGGAAGTATCAGACATGATTTGCTTTCAGGTTGCAGGTCATCGCATTTGACGTTGCGAACAAAGGTCCGACCTTGGAGGCAATGGTTGCCGCTGTAAAAAGTGAGTGTATTCTGACACGGTTGGTGATAGCCACTATGTGGTGCCGGACCCTGCTTCACTGAAGCCCGGGGAAGTGAAATTATTTGCGGCCAACTGTCACGGTCAGCAACATCTACTCAGTGGATTGTCCAACTGCCGTCTCTGACGATCCTAAAACTCATGAATCGGTCAAGCAGTGGTGTCTTACGGAAACGCAAATCATGGAACGGGCAATATCGCTCGGCGCTTGGATGCCGTTCCATCATTCCGAGCCACGTCAGCGGACGTACGAGGCGGGAAAGAAGATAGTAACTGGCGTCCTCC
>DAOMOI010000111.1:0-6733 GCA_035444225.1 Aquamicrobium sp.
CGGCAGGTACTGCTCGGTGCGGTCGGCGTCGATCTCGCCCATCGGCATGGTCTCGATCACCGTCAGGCCCATGCCGCGACCATGCGCCCAGCGCAGCATCTCCGGCAGCTCGTCCTCGTTGAAGCCCTTGAGAGCGACGGCGTTGATCTTGATGCGCAGGCCGGCGGCTTGCGCCGCGTCGAGGCCGGCCATCACCTTGTCGAGATCGCCCCAGCGGGTGACGGCGCGGAATTTCTGCGGGTCGAGCGTGTCGAGCGAGACGTTGATGCGGCGCACGCCGCAATCGGCCAGCTCATGGGCGAAGCGGGAAAGCTGCGAGCCGTTGGTGGTCAGCGTCAGTTCGTCGAGCGCGCCGCTGTCGAGATGGCGCGAAAGCCCGCGCACCAGGTGCATGACGTTCTTGCGCACCAGCGGCTCGCCGCCGGTCAGCCTGAGCTTCCTGACACCCTTGGCGACGAAGACCGTGCACAGCCGGTCGAGTTCCTCCAGCGTCAGCAGGTCGCGCTTGGGCAGGAAGGCCATGTCCTCGGCCATGCAGTAGACGCAGCGGAAATCGCAACGGTCGGTGACGGAGACGCGCAGATAGCTGATCGCGCGCCCGAAGGGGTCGATCATCCCGGGTTCCGCCGGGCCGACGCCGGCCGTTATGCGGCGCTCATCCGCCATGATGCTTTCCATGGCGGCAATGTCGGCCCATTGCCGCCGGGTTTCAAGGCAGGCTTGCCTGAAAGATCAGTCGAACAGGCTGGAGACCGATTGTTCGCTGGCGGTGCGGGAGATCGCCTCGCCGATCAGGTCGGCGATCGAGATGACGCGGATGTTGGGCGCGGCCTCGACGGCCGAGGTCGGCTGGATCGAATCGGTGATGACCAGCTCCTTCAGCTTGGAGGAGGTGATACGCGTCACCGCGCCGCCGGAAAGCACGCCATGGGTGATGTAGGCGGTGACGCTGGTGGCGCCGTTGGCCAGGAGCGCTTCGGCCGCGTTGCACAGCGTGCCGCCGGAATCGACGATGTCGTCGATGAGCAGGCAGTCCTTGCCGCGCACGTCGCCGATGATGTTCATGACTTCCGACTCGCCCGGCTTCTCGCGGCGCTTGTCGACGATGGCCAGAAGCGCGTCGAGCCGCTTGGCCAGCGAGCGAGCGCGCACCACACCGCCGACGTCCGGCGACACGACCATGACGTTGGGCAATTCGTAATTGCGCTTCACGTCGCGCGCCAGCACCGGCACGGCGAAGAGGTTGTCGGTCGGGATGTCGAAGAAGCCCTGGATCTGGCCGGCATGCAGGTCGAGCGTCAGCACGCGGTCGGCGCCGGCGCGGGTGATGAGGTTCGCCACCAGCTTGGCCGAGATCGGCGTGCGGCCCGAGGCGCGGCGGTCCTGCCTGTCATAGCCGAAATAGGGCACCACCGCCGTGATGCGCCGCGCCGAAGACCGGCGGAAGGCGTCGATCATGATCAGCAGCTCCATCAGGTGATCGTTGGCCGGAAAGGAGGTCGACTGGAGGACGAACACGTCCTCGCCGCGCACGTTCTCCTGAATCTCGACGAAAATCTCCTGATCCGCGAAGCGGCGGACGCTGGCCTTGCCGAGCGGTATGTTGAGGTAGCGGGCGACGGCCTCGGCCAGCACCCGGTTGGAGTTGCCCGCAAACAGCTTCATGAAATTTCCCCGGCGACGGCTATGAGCGGGTTTTTAACGGCGTCAGCCCGTATTGCAAGCGCGAAGGGTGTGGATCGTCCAATATTCCGCCCGACATTACATAGCCGGCATGGATTGCATGTCACGCCGCCGGTCCTATCCCTGCGCCGTCGCCAGCCATGAGGCGAGGCGCTCGACCGTCTCGTCGGCGATGGCCTCCATGGTCGCCGGCGGCACGCCGTCCCAGCCCTCGGCGCCGGAGGCGGCTGCCTTGGCCTGGCCCTGGATGCGGTGGACGCGCGCGCCCGCCGGGTCGATCACGTCCCAGACATAGATCACGGTCGTCTGGCCGTCTTCCGAGATGGCGGAGAAATAGCCCTTCATCACATGGGTAGCCCCCGAGTCGCCCGCGCCGACGAGCGAAAGGCCATGGGCGCTCGCGCTGGCATTGAGCCGGCCGGCGAGCGGGGTCGCGGCGCTCGCCGGCGCGCCGACCACCGGCGCGAACTGTACCCGCGCGCTTGAGGGCGTGATCGCGGCGGTCGCGCCGGGCGTGAAGGCCGACGCGGGCGTCCGCGCCTGCGTGCTGTCGACGAGAGCGGACGGCTCCAGCATCTCCTGCGAGCTGGTGCAGGCGCCGAGCAGGCCGGTCGCGGCGATCATGCCTGCGGATAGGAGGATGCGCGGGATTGCGCGTTTCATCGGAATCTCTCCTCACGCCGCGCGCGCGGCCGGCGACCGTCATAATGCCGTCAACAGACGATCAAGTCGAGGTCGCGGCGCGAAAGCGGCCTCGGCGCGCCGTCGGTGGTCAGGTAGGTGCGGCCGAGCGTCATCGCGGCCCCCGAATCGGAATCCATGATGATGATGTGCGAAAACAGCGTCATGCCCGGCGCGACCGGCTCCGGATTGCCGGCATATATCATCTGCGGCTCCATCCATGACGGGGCGAAGCGCGCCCCGACCGAATAGCCGCAGGAATTCAGGCGATGCCGGGTCAGGCCGTGCGCTTCCATCACCCTGGCATGGGCGTCGAACATCTCGCCGAAAGTCTTGCCCGGCACCATGGTCTCCTCGACGGCGACCAGCGCGTCGTGCGCGGCCTCGTAGAGCTCCTGATGACGCTTGGACACCTTGCCGGTCACGAGGGTGCGCATCATCGGCGCGTGATAGTGGTGGAAGACGCCGGCCCATTCGAGCGTCAGCTGGTCGTTCTTGTTCAGCTTGCGCCGGCCGGCCTTGTAGTGGCACAGCAGCGCGTCCGCGCCCGAGCCGATGACGAAGGGGTTGGCCGGATAGTCGCCGCCGCCGGCGAACACCGCCCCCTGCATGGCGGCAAGGATCGCGCCCTCGTCGCCGCCCTGCCTGATCAGCGGCAGCGCCGCGTCGAGTGCGTCGTCGGCAAGGGCCGCCGCCTTTTCGGCCTTGGCGATCTCGGCCGCACTCTTGAACAGGCGCAGGCGCGGGATGATCGCGGAGGCGTCCTCCGACGCGCCGAAGGTCTTCAGCTCCTCGTCGAGCAGGCGGCCGTTCTTGGCCGTCAGGCCGTGGGTGTCGTATTCGACGCCGATGCGGCAGCCGAGAAGGTCGAGGTCGTTCAGCAGGTTGCGCAGCTCGGCGGCCGGGTTGGCGCCGTCGCGGTCGGCCCAGACCACGACATTGTCGATGGTCGAGGTGTGGCGGGCCTGGCGCAGATCGGCCGAGCGCGTCATCAGCACCATCTGGCCGTCGGCCTTCACCACCAGGCACTGGAAGAAGCAGAAGCCGAACGTGTCGTAGCCGGTCAGCCAGTACATGCTTTCCTGCGCGAAGATCAGCAGCGCGTCGAGCTTCTTCTGCGCCATCTCGATGGTGAGCCGGTCGCGGCGCGCGTCGAATTCTGTCTGGTCGAAATGCAGCGCCATCAGCGTTCCTCCAGCACGATTGCCGATATCTGTCTTCCGTAGTCGCCTTCGCCGCGATGGGTGGCGCGGCGATAGGAATAGAAACGCGCCTCGTCGGCATAGGTGCAGTTGCCGGTGCCGTGGGCGGCGATGCCGGCGCGCGCGAGGCGGTCGAGCGTGTAGCGGTTCAGGTCGAACAGCGAATGGCCCGGCTTGGCCGACGGGGTGAAATAGCGCTCATTCTCCGCTGATTCGGCGCTGAAGCGGGCGACGAATTCCGGTCCGACCTCGTAATTCTCCGGCCCGATCGCGGGGCCGAGCACGGCGACGATGCGCTCGCGCCGGGCGCCCAGCCGTTCCATCGCCTCAACGGTCGATTCGAGGATGCCGGTCAGCGCGCCCTTCCAGCCGGCATGGGCCGCGCCGATGACGCCGGCTTGCGCGTCGGCATAGAGCACTGGGCCGCAATCGGCGCTCAGGACGCCGAGCGCCAACCCCGGCCGGTCGGTGACGAGGGCGTCGGCCTGCGGCCGCTCGCCGTCGAAGGCCGCACGCACCGTCAGCGCCTTGGCCGAGTGGATCTGGTAGAGGCTGAGCAGATTTCCCGGCACGACGCCGAGCGAGGCCGCGATTCGGGCGCGATTCTCGGCCACCCTGTCGCGCGCGTCGCCTGAGCCGAGACCGGCATTCAGGCCGCGATAGATGCCTTCCGACACGCCGCCGGCGCGGGTGAAGAAGCCGTGGCGGACGCCTTGCGGCGCCAGCTTCTCAAGCGCGGGGGACCGGATCGGGTCCGGCTGGACGCTGTCTTTCATCTCGTGCCTGTTGTCCTTCCGGTCCTTGCCACGGCAGCGTGCGCGATGCCCGGCGACCCGTTCGATCGACGAGGATCGTGAGGCAGGCGGGGGCGCGCTGTCAATCCGCCGTCACGCCCGCGCGGCGAATGGCGGCAGGACGATGCCCTTGCGGCTGACGCACAGCACCTTGAAAAGCGCGCCCATCGCCTGCGCTCCGGCCAGCCTTTCCGCCTCGCCACGCAGCCTTACGCGCGTCTCCTCGTTCGCGGTCGCGCCGAGCGCGCCGGCGCGCTCCAGCAGGCCGAGGCCGAGCAGGAACTCGCCCTGAGTCGCCGTCTTCACCTCGAGGCCGTGCGCGGCCGCGACACGGGCAAGGGCGGAGAAATCGACATGGCTCGTCAGGTCGGCCTCGCCCGGATGGGCGAGCACGTCGTCATAGGCATGCGCCCGCACCGCCTGCAACGTGTCGCCGAGGCCGGGCTTGAGATGGCCGTAGTCGATGAAGAGCGCCGCGCCGCCGTCGCGGGCGATGCGGGCGCTTACCGCGTCCATCAGCGCCTCGCGCGCCGGCGCGATCTCGAAGATCGCGCCTTCCGGGGCGCTCCCGGCGTCGGGCGGCAAAAGGGAAGGGTCGATGCCGGCGGCGCCGGCCATGAAGCGAAGCGCGCCGTCATCGTCGAGGCCGACCATGCGTTCGCGCCAGCCTTGCCCGGTCCTGACGAACTGGCGCACGGGCACCGCGTCGAACAGCTCGTTGCCGACGATGACCAGCGGCAGGGCGGGCAGGGCGGCAAGATCGGAATACCATGTCGGACGGCTACGCCCGCCGGGGAGCTTTTCCTTCTGGAGCGCGGCGAGGCGCGGGCTCACCTCGACCATGGCGATGCGGGCGCGGGTGACGAAGCCGGGATCGAGCCTGTCGAGCGTGCGCAGCATGTCGGCCATCAGCGTGCCGCGACCGGGGCCGATCTCGGCGAGCAGCATCGGCATCGGCCGGCCGGCCGCGGCCCACGCCGAATAAGCCCAGACCGCGACAAGCTCGCCGAACATCTGGCTGATCTCCGGCGCGGTGGTGAAGTCACCTTCCGCGCCGAACGGCTCGCGGGTGGTGTAGTAGCCGGCTTCGGGGTCGAACAGGCAGGCGCTCATATAGTCGGCGACGGTGATCGGCCCCGTGGCGTCGATGAGCCGGCGCAGCCGGTCCTTCAGCGCCGTCATGAGGCGGCGCGCCTAGCGTACAGCATCACGCCCGCGCCGATCAGCACCATCGGCAGCGACAGCACCATGCCCATGGTGAGCCAGCCGCCGGCGAGATAGCCGATATGGGCGTCGGGCTCGCGGAAGAACTCGACGAAAATGCGCGATGCGCCGTAGACGGCGACCATGGCGCCGGCGACGAAGCCCGGCGTCTTCAGCTTCAGCGCACGGTGGGTAAGAAGCCGCAGCACCACGAACAGGACGAGCCCTTCGAGCAGCGCCTCGTAAAGCTGGCTCGGATGGCGCGGCTCCGGCCCGCCATTGGGAAAGACGAAGGCCCATGGCACGTCGGTCGTGCGGCCCCAAAGCTCGGAATTGACGAAATTTGCGACGCGCACCAGCCCGAAGCCGACCGGAACGCCGGCGGCGATGATGTCGAACAGGCTCCAGACGCTGAAGCCGCGCCGGCGCGCGAACAGGATCATGGCGACCGTGACGCCGGTGAGGCCGCCATGGAACGACATGCCGCCCTGCCAGACGGCGAGGATGTCGGCCGGATTCTGCACGTAGCGGGCGAGGTCGTAGAACAGGATGTAGCCCAGCCTGCCGCCGAGCACGACGCCGGCCGCCGCCCAGATCAGGAAATCGTCGATGTCGGTGGCCGAAACCGGCGATTGGCCGCCCGCCCACAGCCGGCCGTTCCCGACGAGGCGGCGCGCATACCACCACGCGAACAGGATGCCGACGACATAGCCGAGCCCGTACCAATGGATCGCCAGCGGGCCGATGCGCACGATCACCGGGTCGATGTCGGGAAAGGGCAGGGCGGCGAGCGGCAGAAGGAGGAGTTCGCTCAAGACGGTGTTTCCTTGCCGGTTTTATCGCGAGCATATGGAGGGCAAGCCGCCGGGAGGTCAAGGCGAGGGCGCAGGATGTGACGCATCTTGCAATCGTGGGCGGCGGCGACTACTTCCCTTTCATCGAGCGAAAGCAGGGCCGCCAGCCATGACCAACGGACCGAACCGCATTCTGGACGAATTCGCTAGGCTGATGACCGACGCGGCCGGCGCCGCGCAGGGCGTGCGCCGCGAGATGGAGACGGCGTTCCGCGCCCAGGCCGAGCGACTCTTCAACTCGATGGACATGGTCCAGCGCGAGGAGTTCGAGGCCGTGCGCGAGATGGCGCTGAAGGCCCGCGCCGAGAACGAGGCG
>DAOMOI010000112.1:0-6700 GCA_035444225.1 Aquamicrobium sp.
AGATCGTAAGAGGATTCTTGCTCTTGCGAACCGAGTTCAGGAACACGTCCTGGAGATTTTGCGTCCGTTCCGCCATTTTTCTTGTCTTTCGCCCATCCCAACGGTGTGCGGGTAATAGCGCCTATTTGGCCATGCCCTGTCAAGCGCGCGAGTCGCCCGTTCCTGCATGTCGCGGTTATCAGGCCGGTGCTTTTTCCGCAATGCAAAAAAGGACTTGCCGCGGCGAAAGCGCCCGCGCCAGCGTCAAAAGAACTCGAGGCTGACGCGGAACATCTGCTCGACCTGGCGCACCACGTCCGCCCTGGCGAAGATCACCGCCCTGTCCCTCGGCTTGATGACGAGCGAGCCGTGGGGCTTCAGCGCAGCGGCGCCGCGCAGGATGGCGCCGAAGCGCATCCCTTCCGGCAGGTCGAGGTCGCGCAGCGGCTGGCCGACCAGCGGCGAGGTCTCCAGCGCCTCGGCCTCGATCACCTCGGCCGCGCCCTGCGCCACCGAATGAACGGCGCGGATGCGCCCGCGCCGGACATGCTGGAGGACGCGCGAGATCGTCACCGAACGCGGGTTGACGAAGGCGTCGATGCCGAGCGAGTCGGCGAAATCGTGATAGGCGGGGTTGTTCAACAGCGCCATGTTGGCCTTGCAGCCCAGCCGCTTGGCCAGCACGCCGGACAGGATGTTGACCTGGTCGTCATTGGTCAGCGCGATCATCAGATCGGCCTCGTCGACGCCCGCTTCCATCAGGATCTTCTGGTCGAGCGCGCTGCCGCGCAGCACCACGGTGCGATCCAGCGCCTCGGCGGCGTTGGTGGCGCGCTCGCCGTCGGCCTCGATGATCTTGACCCGCGTGCGGCCCTTGCGGTCCTCGATGGTGCGGGCGACGTAGAGGCCGATATTGCCGCCGCCGGCGATGACGATGCGGGTCGCCTCCTCCTCGTCATGGCCGAACAGGCCGAGCGTGCGCCGCACGTGGTCCTTGGCCGCGACGACATAGGCCAGATCGCCGGCCTGAAGCTGGTCGGCCGAGCGCGGCACGCTGAGCCGCCCGCCGCGCGAGACGCCGACGACGGTGGCATTCAGGTCGGGGAACAGCTCGGTCAGCTGCTTCAACGGCGTATCGACGATCGGGCACTCCTCCATGCACTCGATGGCGACCATGGCTATTCTGTCGTCGCCGAAGGAGACGATGTCGGTGGCGCCGGGCATGGCGATGCGCTTCAGCACCATTTCGCCGACTTCCAGCTCGGGCGAGATGATGACGTCGATGGCCATGTGGTCGCGCGAGAACAGGTCCATGTAGTGCGGTTGCAGGTAGGCTTGCGAGCGGATGCGGGCGATCTTGGTCGGCACGTTGAACAGCGAGTGCGCCACCTCGCAGGCCACCATGTTGACCTCGTCGAACAGGGTGACGGCGATCAGCATGTCGGCCTCGGCCGCGCCGGCTTCCTCCAGCACGCCGGGGTGGGAGCCGTGGCCGACGAAGCCGCGCACGTCGAGCGTGTCGCGCACCTTGCGGATCAGGTCGGGCGAGACGTCGATGACGGAGACGTCGTTCTTCTCGGAAGCCAGCTTCTCGGCGATGCCGTAGCCGACCTGCCCGGCCCCGCAGATGATGACGCGCATGATCCGGTCTTAGACTCCCAAGGATTTAAGCTTGCGGTGCAGCGCCGAACGCTCCATGCCGATGAACTCGGCCGTGCGCGAGATGTTGCCGCCGAAGCGGTTGATCTGGGCGAGCAGATATTCCTTCTCGAACAGCTCGCGCGCCTCGCGCAGCGGCAGCGCCATGATGTGCTGGTCCGACTGGCTCGGCGCGCGCGGCATCACGTCGCCGATCTCCTGCGGCAGGAGGTCGGCGGTGATCGGCGTGTCGATGTCGTCGCCGCGCGCCAGGATCATCAGGCGCTCGATGTTGTTCTTCAGCTGGCGCACATTGCCGGGCCAGCTATGGGCCTGAAGCACGGCGAGCGCGTCGTCGCCCATGCGGCGCATGCGGATGCCGGCCTGGTTCGCGACCTGCCGCATGAAATGATCGACCAGATAGGGAATGTCCTCGCGCCGCTCCGACAGGCCCGGCACCACCACCGGTACCACGGCGAGCCGATGATAGAGGTCCTCGCGGAACCGGCCCTGCCGGATCAGCGTGTCGATGTTCTGCGCGGTGGAGGAGATGATGCGGACATCGACCTTGACGCGGCGCGAGCCGCCGACGCGCTCGAACTGCTGGTCGACCAGCACGCGCAGGATTTTTGCCTGCGTCTCGCGCGGCATGTCGGCGACCTCGTCGAGATAGAGGATGCCGCGATGGGCCTCCTCCAGCGCGCCGACCTTGCGCTCGCCGCCGTTGCCCTCGGTGCCGAACAGCTCGATCTCCATGCGCTCGGGCGTGATCGAGGCGGCGGAAACGGTGACGAACGGCCCGCTGCGCCGCGCCGACAGCGCATGGATGGCGCGCGCGGCCAGTTCCTTGCCCGAGCCGGAGGGGCCGATCATCATGATGCGGCTGTTGGTCGGCGCGACGCGCTCGATGGTCTGGCGCAGCTGGTTCATCGCGCTCGAATTGCCGATCAGGTCGAAGGTCTCGCCGCTGCGCTTCTTCAGGTCCGACAATTCGCGCCGGAGCTTCGAGGTTTCCAGCGCCCGCTCGGCGATGAGGATCAGCCGGTCGGCCTTGAACGGCTTCTCGATGAAGTCGTAGGCGCCACGGCGAATGGCGGAAACGGCGGTCTCGATGGTGCCGTGGCCGGAGATCATCACCACGGGCAGGCCCGGATGCAGCGTCTTGATCTCGTCCAGAAGCTCCAGTCCGTCGAGGCGCGATCCTTGCAGCCAGATGTCGAGGAAGACCAGCCGCGGCACGCGCTCGGAAATCGCCGCAAGCGCGCTATCTGCGTCGTGGGCGGTGCGGGTCTCGTGGCCCTCGTCGCCGAGGATGCCGGCCACCAGCTCGCGGATGTCCTCTTCGTCGTCAACGATCAGAATGTCAGACGCCATTTCCTGCCTTCCCGGTATTGCCTCGCATCGTGCCGGCCGGCGATGCCGGCAGGACGATGCGGATCATGGCCCCGCGCCCGTCATGAAAATCGGCCGGCGCGTCGTGAAGCTCCAGCCGGCCGCCATGGTCCTCGACAATCTTCTTGACGATGGCAAGGCCGAGGCCGGTGCCCTTCTCGCGCGTGGTCATGTAGGGTTCGAGCAGCCGCTGGCGGTTCTCGCGTGGCAGGCCCTTGCCGTTGTCGATCACCTCGACCACGAAGTCCTTGCCGACGCGGGCGGCGCGGATCAGGATCGCGCCCTTGACGCCGCTTTCGCGCTCGGCGGCCTCGATCGCCTCGGCCGCGTTCTTGATCAGGTTGCCGAAGGCCTGCGAAAGCAGGCGCGCGTCGAAGGTGCCCATCAGCGGCTCGGAGCCGAAATCGCGGGTAAAGGCGATGTCGGCGCGACTGACCTCGACGAGGAATGACGCCTCGCGCAGCGGCTCGCGCAGATCTATCGCCTGCATGTCGGGCTTGGGCATGCGGGCGAAGGCGGAGAATTCGTCGACCATGCGGCCGATGTCGCCGACCTGGCGGATGATGGTCTGGGTGCACTGGTCGAAGACTTCGCGGTCCTCGGTGATGGCCGCGCCGAAACGGCGGCGGATGCGCTCGGCCGAAAGCTGGATCGGCGTCAGCGGGTTCTTGATCTCGTGGGCGATGCGGCGCGCCACGTCGGCCCAGGCCGAGGACCGCTGCGCGGAGACGAGATCGGTGATGTCGTCCACCGTCACCACATAGGATTCGCCGCCGTCGGCGGTGCCGGCCTCCTCCAGCGTCACCTGCACGTCGAAGGTGCGTTCGGCGCCGCTGCGGAAGAACGTCACCTGCTCGCGATGGACCTCGCGGCCGGTCTTGCGCGCAGTCTCGAACACCTGACCGATATGCGGCAGCATCTCGGGAAGACGCCGGCCGAGCGCGGTGTCGGCGCGGATCGACAGCATCCGCTCGGCCGAGCGATTGACGATGGAGATCGCCCCGTCGCGCTCGACGCCGATGACGCCGGCGGTGACGCCCGACAGCACCGCCTCGGAGAAGCGCCGGCGCTCGTCGATCAGGTCTTTCGCCCCGATCAGCTCGTTGCGCTGGGATTTCAGCTGGAGGATCATCTTGTTGAAGGTGTCGCCGAGCGAGCCGACGTCGCCGTCCGACGCGCGCACCGGCACCGAGACGTCGAGATTGCCGGTGGCGACCTCGTCGGCCGCCCCGATCAGCTGGCGGATCGGCCGCACCAGCCGGTCGGCGAGCGCGATGCCGGTCCATATCGCCGACAGGACCACGATCAGCGTCACGCCGAGATAGGCGAGCGCGAAGGCGACCTGCGTGGTCAGCCGGTTGCTTTCCAGCGCGCGGTACTCGTCGGTGTTGGCGCGCACGATCTGGCGCGCCTTGATGACTTCGGGATCGACCGCACGGATGGTGTAGAGATAGGCGTCCTCGATCTCGCGCAGCTTGACGATGGCGCCGATGATGTTGCGCACGCGCGGCTCGATCAGCACCGGCAGGCCGTCGCCGGCCGTGCGCACCGCCTCGATCGGCGGCGGCGGCATCGGAAAATCGGCCTGCGTCTCGGCCTGCATGATGAAGGAGCCGTCGGCCCGGATCAGCGCCGCATGGTCGAGGCCGCGACCGGCGACGTGCTGGCCCATGCGGGTGCGGAAGCCGGTGCGGTCGAGGCCGTAGAGCGTGCGGCTGGCATCGAGGTCGTAGGCCATCGACAGGGTCGTGTCCTGGAGATTGCGCGCATTCTCGTTGACGTAAGCCTCGGCGATCGACAGCGACGAGTTGATGATGACCTTGGTGCGGATCTCGAACCAGCGGTCGAGGCCGATGTCGAGCGTGACCGAGGCGATGACCGCGACCATCAGCGCGGGAATGGCCGCGACCAGCGAGAACAGCGCCACGATGCGGATGTGCAGCCGCGACGCGGCCTTGCCCGTGCGCCTCGACATGACGATGCGGTGGATCTCGCGGCCGATCAGCGCGATCAGGAGCAGGATGAAGGCAAGGTTCAGCCCGATCAGCGTCAGCGTCGTCGTGTAATCCGGGTCGATGGGCGTCACGCCCATCAGCACGGCGAAGGAGAGGCCGGCCGTGATCAGCGCGCCGACGATCGCCGCGATGCCGGGCAGCGCCAGAAGCCGCCGCCCCTCGCCCACCGCCTGCGCGCCCCCTGCCGGCGCCCCTTCCGTCATTGCAGGCATCTGCAACGCCATGCGACCATTGCCCGTTTGCGCCCGTCCGTTTGCGTTGCATCTATGCAACGCATTGTGGCGAATTTGCAACAAGCCGATGGCGTTACCGGGCGGCGCGGTAGACGTTGACGCCGAGCTCGCGGATCTTCTTGCGCAGGGTGTTGCGGTTGAGGCCTAAAAGCTCGGCCGCCTTGATCTGGTTGCCGCGCGTCGCCGTCATGGCGGCGAGCACCAGCGGATATTCCACCTCCTCCAGCACGCGCTGGTAGAGGCCGGGCGGCGGCAATTCGCCGTCGAAGCCGGCGAAATAGCGCTGGAGGTTGCGCTCGACCGCCTGGGCGATGGTCAGGTCGCCGGCAAGGGCCTCGTCGGCGGGCGGCGGCGGCGCTGCGCCCGCGCCGCGCAGCTCCTGCTCGATCAGCTCGGCGGAAATCTCGTCCTGCGGATAGAGCGCGGCGAGCCTCCGCACCAGGTTCTCCAGCTCGCGCACATTGCCGGGCCAGCGATACCGCTTCAGAAGCTCGATGCCCGGAGCAAGGCCCTCGCGCGCCTCGCCCTGGCGGAAGAAGTGGCGCACGAGGTCGGGCACGTCCTCGGCCCGCTCGCGCAGCGGCGGCAGGCGCAGCGGCACCACGTTCAGGCGATAGAACAGGTCCTCGCGGAACAGGCCCTGATTGATGAGGGTGCGCAGATCCTTGTTGGTGGCGGCGACGATGCGCACGTCGGTGCGGATCGGGGTGCGGCCGCCGACCGTGGTGTATTCGCCCTGCTGGAGCACACGCAGCAGCCGCGTCTGCGCCTCCATCGGCATGTCGCCGATCTCGTCGAGGAACAGCGTGCCGCCCTCGGCCTGCTCGAAGCGGCCGGTCGAGCGGCTCTGCGCGCCGGTGAAGGCGCCCTTCTCGTGGCCGAACAGCTCCGATTCGATCAGGTCGCGCGGGATCGCGGCCATGTTGATGGCGACGAAGGGGCCGGCGCGGCGGCGGCCGTATTCGTGCAGCGCCCGCGCCACCAGCTCCTTGCCGGTGCCCGATTCGCCGACGATCATCACCGTCAGGTCGGTCTGCATCAGCCGCGCCAGCAGGCGATAGATATCCTGCATCGCGGCCGAGCGACCGATGAGGGGCATCGCCTCGGCCGCCTCGTCGCTGCGGGCATCGACGCCGCGCAGCCGGCTCGGCTCGGCCAGCGCCCGGTTGACGATGCCGATCAGCTCGGTCAGGTCGAAGGGCTTGGGCAGATATTCGTAGGCGCCGGCCTCGGAGGCGCGGATCGCGGTCATGAAGGTGTTCTGGGCGCTCATGACCACGACCGGCAGGTCAGGCCGGCTGCGCCTTATGCGCGGCAGGAGGTCGAAGGCGTTGCCGTCGGGCATGACCACGTCGGTGACGACGAGATCGCCCTCGCCGGCCGCCGCCCAGCGCCACAGGGTGGCCGCGCTGGACGTCACCCGCACTTCGTGGCCGGCGCGCG
>DAOMOI010000113.1:0-6677 GCA_035444225.1 Aquamicrobium sp.
TCTGCCTATGCCATATCGGGTCGGTCCCTGCCATGGCCTCCCGACCGCGCCGGCCCTGTCGCGAATCCGGGCCCCGCAGCAGCCATGCTTCAGGAGGCCAGAGCCGACCGGAGCGCACTCACCACCTCGGCTGCGCGCAACCCGGCTCATCTGCCTATGCCATATCGGGTCGGTCCCTGCCATGGCCTCCCGACCGCGCCGGCCTTATCTGGAATCTGGGGCCGGCAGCAGCGCATGCTTCAGGGGCCAGAACCGACCGGATCGCCAGCCGCTGCTGCCTCGGTTGCGCGTCGCCGTTCAATCCCGTGCCGTGCCGGGCGGAAGCTATCCGGCCGCCTGCCCTACATCGGCCTCCCGTAGAAGCTCCGGGCGCACCCGCATCGGGAGGCAAGACCCGAGCCGACCACGGCAGCGACCTCTACCACGCCCGCATTGTCCGGTCCGCTGCTCCGCGCCGTGCCGTCGCCTGCGCTGCGCCCATGGAGGCGCTATGCCGGGTGGCAGCGCCTCAGGACGCCAGTGCCGACCTGACTGCCGCGACCGCCTCGGCCGCGCGCGCGCCGTCGGGGCCGCCGGCTTGCGCCATGTCGGGCCGGCCGCCGCCGCCCTGACCGCCGATGGCGGCGGAAGCGGCGCGCACCAGATCGACAGCCGAGAAACGCTGCGTCAGGTCGTCGGTGACGCCGACGACGACGCTGGCCTTGCCGTCCTCGGCCGTGCCGACGAAGACGACGACGCCCGAGCCGAGCGACGTCTTGCCGGCATCGGCCAGCGACTTCAGCTCCTTGGCCGGGATGCCGGCAACGACCTTGCCGAGGAAGCCGACGCCGCCGACGCTCTCGCCCTCCTGCGTCTCGCCCGGTTGCGCCGCGCCGGCTCCGCCGAGCGCGAGCTTGCGGCGGGCTTCAGTCAGCTCCCGCTCCATCTTGCGGCGCTCGTCGAGCACGGCGTCGAGGCGCGCGGCCGCTTCGCCCGGCGCCACTTTAAGCGCGGCAGCAATGGCCTTGAGGCGGCGCTCCTGCTCGTCGAGATAGGACAGGGCCGCCTCGCCGGTCAGCGCCTCGAGCCGGCGCACGCCGGCAGCGACCGCGCCTTCGGAAACGACACGGACAAGCCCGATGTCGCCCGTGTCCGAGACATGGGTGCCGCCGCACAGCTCGACCGAGTAGGGCTTGCCGGCCTTGTCGCCGTGAAGCGCCGTGCCCATGCGCACCACGCGCACCTCGTCGCCGTACTTCTCGCCGAACAGCGCCATCGCGCCCTCGGCGATGGCGTCGTCCACCGCCATCAGGCGCGTCGTCACCGCCTCGTTCTGGCGCACGACCTCGTTGGCGAGGCGCTCGATCCGCTCCAGCTCCTCGGCCGCGATCGGCTTGGGGTGGGAGAAGTCGAAGCGCAGCCGCTCGGGCGCGACGAGCGAGCCCTTCTGCGCGACATGGGTGCCCAGCACCTCGCGCAGCGCCTCGTGCAGGAGATGGGTGGCGGAGTGGTTGGCGCGGATCATCGCCCGGCGCCGGCCATCGACCTTCAGCTCGACGGCTGCGCCGACCGTCACGGTTCCCGACACGACTTGGCCCAGATGGACGAAGACGCCGTCGCCCTTCTTCTGGGTGTCGGTGACCGCGATCTCGAAATCCTCGCCACGGATGGTGCCGGTGTCGCCGACCTGGCCGCCCGATTCGCCGTAGAACGGCGTCTGGTTGACGACGACCGCGATCGTTTCACCGGCGGAAGCGGAAGCGATCTCGCTGCCGTTGCCGACAAGGGCGGTGACGACGCCCTCGGCGGCTTCGGTTTCGTAGCCGAGGAACTCGGTCGGGCCGACGCGGTCGCGGACCGCGAACCAGACGGTCTCGGTCGCGGCCTCGCCGGAGCCGGCCCAATTGGCGCGGGCCTCGGCCTTCTGGCGCTCCATGGCGGAGGCGAAGCCATCGGTATCGACGGAGATGCCGCGCTGGCGCAGCGCGTCCTGGGTCAGGTCGAGCGGAAAGCCGTAGGTGTCATAGAGCTTGAAGGCGGTCTCGCCGTCGAGGCGGTCGCCCTCTTCCATCGTGTCGGTCGCCTCGGCGAGCAGGCCGAGACCGCGCGCCAGCGTCTTGCGGAAGCGGGTTTCCTCCAGCTTGAGCGTCTCGGAGATCAGCGCCTCGCCGCGCACCAGCTCGGGATAGGCACGGCCCATCTCGCGCACCAGCGCGGGCACGAGACGCCACATCAGCGGGTCGCGCGCGCCGAGCAGCTGCGCATGGCGCATGGCGCGGCGCATGATGCGGCGCAGCACGTAGCCCCTGCCCTCGTTCGACGGCAGGACGCCGTCGGCGATCAGGAACGCGGAGGCGCGCAGATGATCGGCGATCACCCGGTGGCTGGCGCGGTTCTTGCCCTCGGCCGGCACCCCGGTCGCCTCGACCGAGGCGCGGATCAGCGCCTTGAACAGGTCGATGTCGTAATTGTCGTGCTCGCCCTGGAGCACGGCGGCGATGCGCTCCAACCCCATGCCGGTGTCGATCGACGGGCGCGGCAGGTCGACGCGGTTTTCCTTCGTCAACTGCTCGTACTGCATGAAGACGAGGTTCCAGATCTCGATGAAGCGGTCGCCGTCCTCGTCCGGGCTGCCGGGAGGGCCGCCGGCGATGCCCTCGCCGTGGTCGTAGAAGATTTCCGAGCACGGGCCGCACGGGCCGGTGTCGCCCATGGCCCAGAAATTGTCGCTGGTCGGGATGCGGATGATGCGCTCGTCGGGAAGGCCGGCGATCTTCTTCCAGTGGCCGGCGGCCTCGTCGTCGGTGTGATAGACGGTGACGAGCAGGCGGTCCTTGGCCAGCCCGAAATCCTTCGTGATCAGGTTCCAGGCAAGCTCGATGGCGACGTCCTTGAAATAGTCGCCGAACGAGAAATTGCCGAGCATCTCGAAGAAGGTGTGGTGGCGGGCGGTATAGCCGACATTGTCGAGATCGTTGTGCTTGCCGCCGGCGCGCACGCATTTCTGCGCGGTGACGGCGCGGCTGTAGGGACGCTGCTCAAGCCCGGTGAAGACGTTCTTGAACTGTACCATGCCGGCATTGGTGAACATCAGGGTCGGATCGTTGCGCGGCACCAGCGGGCTGGAAGCGACGATCTCATGCCCGTTGCGGGCAAAATAGCCGAGGAAGGCCGACCTTATCTCGTTGACGCCGCTCATGCGATAAGCCTCTTGAGGTGGAGCGCCCCAAGGTAGGATGAGGGCTCCGCGGGACAGGAAAGGAAATTCAGGACAGGCTTTTAGCCTCGCGCCATGCGGCTGTCCAGAAAGCCGGCGCGTGATAGTCGTTTCGCGGGTTTCATGGAAACGAAAAAGGCCGCCGGCCCGACGGCCGGCGACCCCGAAAGCGCCTTGCGGCTTTCCCCGTCTCGATGCGGTTGCCTACATGCCCGAGGCGTCGTCGATGTCGGAGCCGTCCTGCTCGCCGGGGCCGCCATTCTCGAGGAAACGGTCGGCGATCAGCCCGGCATTCTGGCGCAGCGCCAGCTCGATCTCCTGCGCGGTGTCGGGATTGTCGCGCAGGAACTGCTTGGCATTCTCGCGCCCCTGGCCGAGACGCTGCGAATTGTAGGAGAACCACGAGCCCGACTTCTCGACCACGCCGGCCTTGACGCCGAGGTCGATCAGCTCGCCGGTCTTGGACACGCCCTCGCCATACATGATGTCGAACTCGACCTGCTTGAAGGGCGGGGCCAGCTTGTTCTTGACCACCTTGACGCGGGTCTGGTTGCCGACGACCTCCTCACGATCCTTGACCGCGCCGATGCGGCGGATGTCGAGGCGGACCGAGGCGTAGAACTTCAGCGCGTTGCCGCCCGTCGTCGTCTCGGGCGAGCCGAACATGACGCCGATCTTCATGCGGATCTGGTTGATGAAGATGACCATGCAGTTCGAGCGCGAGATCGAGGCGGTGAGCTTGCGCAGCGCCTGGCTCATCAGCCGCGCCTGCAGGCCGGGCCGCGAATCGCCCATCTCGCCCTCGATCTCGGCGCGCGGGGTGAGCGCGGCGACCGAATCCACCACCAGCACGTCGATGGCACCGGAGCGCACCAGCGTGTCGCAGATCTCCAGCGCCTGCTCGCCGGTGTCGGGCTGGGAGATCAGGAGGTTCTCCAGATCGACGCCGAGCTTGCGGGCGTAGACGGGATCGAGCGCGTGCTCGGCATCGACGAAGGCGCACATGCCGCCCTTCTTCTGCGCCTCGGCGATGGTGTGCAGCGCCAGCGTGGTCTTGCCGGAGCTTTCAGGACCGTAGATCTCGATGATGCGGCCCTTGGGAAGCCCACCGACGCCGAGCGCGATATCGAGGCCGAGCGAGCCGGTCGACACGGTCTCGATCTCGACGACGGCGTCCTTGCCGGCAAGGCGCATGATCGACCCCTTGCCGAAGGAACGCTCGATCTGGGCGAGCGCCGCATCCAGAGCCTTTGATTTATCCACCGAACTGCCCTCAACAAGCCTCAACGTATTCTGTGACATGATACTACCCCTTGGTCGTCAGCGAAGCCGGGTCTTGCCGGTGTCCTTATGTTTTTTGTACCTTTTTTGTTCCGTCTTGACAAGAGGAACAACATATTGATCCAAAAGGAGAATACAATTTTGTTCTCCTTTCGTATCGACTGATTGGCATCCCGTCGAGAACCGAACCCCGTCAGGGCGATGGTCAGACGGGGTCGAATCGTGCGGCGCGCGCGAAAGACGAAAGGGCCGCCGGAATGCCCGGCGGCCCTTGTCGATGTCGATATCCGGCACCCACTTATTCGGCGGGATCGGTGCTCATGTCGGCGAGCACCGGCGCGGCCATTTCCGCGCCGGACGCCTTGCGGCGCTCGTCGAGGATCAGCTCGTCGCGCTGGGTGGCGATGCGCCGGATCTGGCTCATCGCGCCGCCGGTGCCGGCCGGGATCAGCCGGCCGACGATGACGTTCTCCTTCAGGCCCTGCAGCGTGTCGGTCTTGCCGGCGACTGCGGCCTCCGTCAGCACGCGGGTCGTCTCCTGGAAGGAGGCGGCCGAGATGAAGGACGGCGTCTGCAGCGAGGCCTTGGTGATGCCGAGCAGCACCGGTTGGCCGGCGGCGGGCTTCTTGCCCTCCTCGACCAGGCGGTCGTTGACCTCGTCCAGCTCGATCACGTCGACATGATCGCCCGGGATGTAGGTCGAGTCGCCCTGCTCGGTGATCTCGACCTTCTGCAGCATCTGCCGGACGATGACCTCGATGTGCTTGTCGTTGATGAGCACGCCCTGGAGGCGGTAGACCTCCTGGATCTCGTTGACGAGATAGCGGGCCAACTCCTCGACGCCCTTGATGGCGAGGATGTCGTGCGGCGCCGGGTTGCCCTCGAGGATGTAGTCGCCCTTCTCGATGGTGTCGCCGTCCTGGAGATGGAACGGCTTGCCCTTCGGGATCAGGTACTCGACCGGCTCCAGCGTCGAGTCGTGCGGCTCGATGACGATGCGGCGCTTGTTCTTGTAGTCGCGCCCGAACCGCACCGTGCCGTCGATCTCGGCCATGATGGCGTGGTCCTTGGGACGACGGGCCTCGAACAGCTCGGCCACGCGCGGCAGACCGCCGGTGATGTCCTTGGTCTTGGCGCTTTCCATCGGCAGGCGGGCGAGCACGTCGCCGGGCTGGACGACGGCGTCCGGCTCGACCGACAGGATCGCCTCGACCGAGAGCATGAAGCGCGCCTCGCCGCCCTTAGCCAGCTTGGCGGGCTTGCCCTTGTCGTCGAGCACGACGATGGCCGGCTTCAGGTCCGAGCCGCGCGGCGTCGAGCGCCAGTCGATGACCTCGCGCTTGGTGATGCCGGTCGATTCGTCGGCCGTCTCCTGCACGGAGATGCCGTCGACCAGATCCTCGAACGACACTTTGCCGCCGACCTCGGTGAGGATCGGACGGGTGTAGGGGTCCCACTCGGCGATGCGCTGGCCGCGCTTCACGTGGTCGCCGTCGTCGACGAAGATGCGCGAGCCGTAGGTGACGCGGTGAACCGCGCGCTCCTTGCCGCCCTCGTCGAGGATGAGCACCGCCATGTTGCGGCCCATGACGACCAGGTGGCCGTCTGAGTTGCGCACGACGTTGCGGTTGCGGATCTGGACCGTGCCTTCGTAGGACGCTTCCAGGAACGACTGGTCGACCACCTGCGCGGTGCCGCCCATGTGGAAGGTGCGCATGGTGAGCTGCGTGCCCGGCTCGCCGATCGACTGCGCGGCGATGACGCCGACGGCCTCGCCGATGTTGACCGGCGTGCCGCGGGCGAGATCGCGCCCGTAGCAGACGGCGCAGACGCCGGTGCGGACCTCGCAGGTCAGCGCCGAGCGGATGGTGACGGACTGGATGCCCGCCTTCTCCACCGCGTCGACGTCGCGCTCGTCGATCAGCGTGCCGCCCTTGACGATCACCTCGCCCGTCGCCGGGTGGGTGATGTCCTCGAGCGCGGTGCGGCCGAGGATGCGCTGGCCGAGCGAGGCCACGACCTGGCCGGCATCGACGATCGGCTGCATGGTCAGGCCGCGCGTCGTGCCGCAATCGGGGCGCGTGACGATGCAGTCCTGCGCCACGTCGACCAGACGCCGCGTCAGGTAGCCCGAGTTCGCCGTCTTCAACGCGGTGTCGGCCAGACCCTTGCGGGCGCCGTGGGTCGAGTTGAAGTATTC
>DAOMOI010000114.1:0-6676 GCA_035444225.1 Aquamicrobium sp.
AGACCTCGTTCATGACGCCGCCCTTCGGCTTCTCGCTGTTCTACCTGCGCGGCGTGGCGCCCAACAGCGTCTCGACCGGCATGATCTACAGGGGCATCATCCCCTTCGTCGCCATCCAGGTGATCACGGTGACGCTGCTCTTCCTGTTTCCGACCCTCGCCACCTGGCTGCCGAAGGCGATCTACAGCTGACGCACGACCGGCGTTCCGGTCACGACAAAGAGAAAGGCCCGGATGTTTCCATCCGGGCCTTTTTTTCATGTCGCCGTCGCGGCTGCGATCAGAGGTGGAAATACTTCTCGCGCGCCTGCACGAAGGGCGTATCGGTGCCTTCGGTCTTCTGGCGCACGATGTTGAGCGCAGCGACGAAGCTCTCGGCGGTCTTCTTGGTCAGCGCGTCGCTCGAATCGAGCAGCTCAGTGAGGATCTCCTTGGCGGCATTGGCGCCGGCCTCGAGGATCTCCTCCGGGAACTGCCGGATCTGGACGCCGTGGTCGTTGACCAGCATCTGCAACGCGCGGGGATCGTTGGCGGCGAAGTCGGCCGCGACCGCGTCGTATTCCGCCTGGCAGACATCGCGGATGATCGCCTGAAGGTCGGAGGGCAGCGCCTGGTACTTGGCCTTGTCGACGACCAGTTCGGTGGCGAGGCCCGGTTCGATGAAGCTCGGGAAGTAGTAGTTCTTGCAGATCTGGTAGAAGCCGAGCGCAAGGTCATTGTACGGGCCGACGAACTCGGCCGCGTCGAGCGTGCCCGCCTGCAGCGCCTGGAAGATCTCGCCGGCGGCGAGGTTGGTCACGGACACGCCGAGCTTCTGCCACACCTGCCCGCCGAGGCCCGGCGTGCGGAAGCGCAGGCCCTGGACGTCGGAAACGCCGGTCAGCTCGTTCTTGAACCAGCCGCCCGCCTGCGTGCCGGTGTCGCCCGACAAGAAGCCCTGCACGCCGAACTGGTCGTAGATCTCGTCCCAGATCTCCTGGCCGCCGAGATAGCGCACCCAGCCGGTCAGCTCGCGCGAGGTCATGCCGTAGGGAACGCCGGTGAAGAACGACAGGCCGGTCGACTTGTTCTGCCAGTAATAGGCCGCGCCGTGGCTCATCTCGGCATTGCCGTCGATGACCGCGTCGAGCGACTGGAGCGGCGGCACCAACTCGCCGGCCGAATAGACCTGGATGGTCAGGCGGCCGCCGGATGCGGCTGTGATTCGGTCGGCGAGACGCTGCGCGCCGACGCCCATGCCGGGGAAATTCTTCGGCCAGGTCGTGACCATGCGCCAGGTCTGGTTGCCCTGCGCGATCGCCGGCGCGGCGAGCGACGAGGCGGTTGCCGCGCCGACACCGGCGAGGCCGGCCTTCTTGATGAATGAACGACGATCCATGTTCTCCTCCAGAATTATAACGCCTCATGGCAAGTGAAGCACGCGAGGCGCTTCGTCTGGCATCAATACACACGTTTTTCTTCGCGTCCAACTGGCTGACACGCAAAATGAAAACAACGCCGCGGCCGCATCCGCCCCGGCCGCAGGGAAGAGCCGTAACGCCAAGGTTGAACTCGCCGCCGCATGTTTCTAGAACGGCGCGATGGCGGCGCGGCCGCGCAGGACAGGCAGGATTTTCCCCGTGACGACATCGTTCGACGACAACGCCGAGACGCTGCGCGAGACGCTGGAAAAGACCGCGCGCGCCATAGGCGGCAAGACCGTGACGCTGCGCGAGATCATGGCGCTGGCCGGCGAGCAGGGCCTGCTGCTGCTGTGCGCGGTGCTGACCATCCCCTTCCTGCTGCCGGTCTCGATTCCCGGCGTCAGCACCGTCTTCGGCCTGGCGATCATCCTGATCTCCGTCGGCATCACCACCAACCGCACGCCGTGGCTGCCGCGCCGGATCATGGACCGGCCCATCGACGCCGCTAAGCTCGTGCCGACGCTGGAGCGCGGCGCCGGCCTCGTGCGGCGCATCGAGGCCGTCATCCACCCGCGCCTCGACGGGCTGACCGGCGGCGGCGCGGTCGCCCGCTTCAACGGGCTGATGCTGATCCTCGGCGGCGTGCTCCTGATGTTCCCGCTCGGCCTCGTGCCGTTCTCCAACACGCTGCCGGCCTTCGCCATCCTGTTCCTGTGCATCGGCATGTCGCAGCGCGACGGCTGGTTCGTCGTCGCCGGCTATGCCGCGACGCTCGCCACGATCGTCTATTTCTCGGTTCTGGCCTGGCTCGCCATCGTCGCCGGCCGCGGCATCGCCTCGATGATCGGCGGAAGCTGACCGCGCCCCGATTGGAAAGCCGGCCGGAAACGGCTAGACATGGCATCATCCAGCCGCGGGACCGCCTCGTCATGACACAGCCCCTCGTCGTCGTTTCCACCGACGTGCGCCAGTTCGAGAACTACACCTGGCACGCCGCGCCGGCGCAATATCTGGAAGCCGTGCTTTCCGTGGCCGGCGTCACGCCGCTGCTGGTGCCGTCCTTCGGCGAGCGGCTCGACCTCGAAGGCCTGCTCGACCGCGTCGACGGCGTGTTGCTGACCGGCTCGAAATCGAATGTCGATCCCACGCTCTATGGCGGCGACGCCAGCGACAGGAACGGCCCCTACGACCGCGACCGCGACGCGACCACGATGCCGCTGACCCGGCTGGCGATCGCGCGCGGGGTGCCGCTGCTCGCCATCTGCCGCGGCGTGCAGGAGCTGAACGTGGCGCTGGGCGGCACGCTCGATTCCGAGATTCAGGAGATGGAGGGCCGCATCGACCACCGCGCCCCGGAGAACGCCACGCAGGACGTGCGCTTCGCCATCCACCAGAAGGTCGAGATCAAGCCGGGAAGCTGTCTCGCGGACGTATTCGACGCCGGGGATGCGGGGGCCGAGGTGATGGTCAACTCCGTCCACCGGCAGGCGGTGGGCCGGCTGGGCAGCCGGCTTCGCGTCGAGGCCGTGGCCGAGGACGGCACGGTCGAGGCGGTGTCGGTCGCCGACGCCCCGGCATTTGTCGTCGGCGTCCAGTGGCATCCCGAATACTGGGCCAAGACCGACGACGCCTCGGCGCGCATCTTCCGCGCCTTCGGCGAAGCGGCGGCCGCGCGCCTCAATCGTCGGCGAGAAGCGTCATGAGCGGGTATCGCGGCGCATAGGATTCGAACGCCGCGCCGTCGCCGGCCGCGAACTCGGCCAGGATGCGGCCGTCGGCGGCGGCAAGGGCGACCGTCCCGTCCGGCCGGTCGAGCCACCAGCGCGCCCCGGCCAGATGCGGGTTTGCGGGCATGCAGCCGGGCGCCATGCGCAGCGGACGCGGCGCGCCTTCCGGCGCTTCGCCTGCCGCGAGCGAGCAATCGAGCCGGCCGGGGTCCGAGTCCCGGTCTCCCGTCGCGACCAGACGGAAGCCGTCCTCGCCGCCGGCGGGCGCGACGATGGCCGCGGTCGTGCTCATGTCGATTTCCGGCCGGCCGGAGAAATAAGCCAGCGCGATCACCGGGATCGCCAGAAAGATAGCCATGCGGACATGGGGATTGTTCATGGGGCGGGCTCCTCGCATCGCCTGTCCTGGCCCCCGAAAATGAGCCGGTATGGTTAACGGGAGGTTAACCGCGCGGTTTTCGGGAAACCGCGCCGACCGATCGCTCCTTGCCGAAATCCGGCGTCATCCTATTATGGCCTCAGGCAACGGGGTGACGATCTCATGAAGTCGGGGGATGGCGCGGCGGACATTCTGCTCGACGCCACCATGCAGGCGGACCGCTGGCCCGACGCCCTGCGCGCCATGGCCGACGCATTCCATGCCGACCATGGCTTCGCCTATCTCGTCACGTCCGAAGGCACCCGCGCATTCGCGTCCCGTGGCAGCGAGGAGATATTCACGTTCCTCGTCTCGGAGAACTGGCACGAGCGGAATCCACGGATGCGGCGCGGCCTCGAACACGCCCTTTCCGGCCGGGCGGGGATATTGACCGACTGGCGGCTGTTCTCGAAGGAGGAAATCGCCCGCGACCCGTTCGAGCAGGAATTCGCGCGGCATCACCGATGCGTCCACTTCGCCGGAACCTTCATCCCGTTCGCTCCCGACTCGTTCCTGGTGGTCGATTTCGACAGATCGGAGAAGAAGGGGGCATATCTGGGCTCGGAGCTGCGTTCCTTCACCCGAAGCATGGAACAGGCGCGTCGGTCGGTCGCCTACGCGTTGCAGGCGCGGGCCCATCTGGCGGCCGGCATCGTCGACGGGCTCAGCGCGGCCGGAGCCGCGCACGCCTGGCTTGGAAGCGACGGCAGGATTCGCCATGCCTCGGCGCAGTTCGAAAGCCTCGTCGGCCGCCATATCGGCATGAGAAACGGCCGCCCATATGCGCTGGACGACGCCGACGATCGCCTGGCATGGCTGATTTTCGCCGCGGCGCTGGGCCGGCAGGCCGGCAATACGGTGCTCCTGCGCAATCCCGCGGACCCCGAGGACATCGCCTTTGCCCGGGCGCTTCCCCTGCGCATCCCCGGCTTCGGCGGCTCAAGCCGCGCGGAGGTGCTGCTTTCGATCGAGATCAGCGCGCCACGCAAGAGATCAATCGAGGCCGTGCTTCAAAACGTCTATGGCATGACGGCCGCCGAAATCCGTCTCGCGATGCGGATGGATCAGGGCTTGCGGCTGCGCGAAGCGGCCGAGGCCGAGCGGATCAGCTACGAGACCGCGCGCACGCGACTCAAGATCGTCTTCGGCAAGCTGTCGATCCGGCGCCAGGCCGAGCTGATCCGCGTGCTGAACGAGATCGCGGCGTCCTCCGCTCCCAATTGGGAGCTGCGTCCTCCGGGCCACGGCAGGTAGCTATCGGTCGATGCGGCCCCGCGACGATTTCGTGAGGCCGCTTCGGCTGGCAGATGCCTATCTCCACGGAGGAAATCATGAATATCAGGCTCGGACTTGTCATCGCGGCGACGGCCGCCATCGGATTTGCGCTTCCGGCGGCGGCCGACGGGCTTCCCAAATTCGGCAAGACATGCATCGGGAAATCCGGCTGGAACACCGATGTCTGCCTCGCCTCGAACGGAAAAACAGTAAGCTCCACCTACAAGTGGAAAGGCAGCGTCGCGACGAAAGGCAAGCATACCGGCTGCACGGCCACGGCCTCGGCGATCCGGTGCTCCGGCGGCTCGTTCTCGACACCCAACGGCTCCGGCGCGATGGACCCGATCACCGTGACCGTCAAGAACGGAAAGCCCAGCGCCATCAAGTGGAACTGAACGGGCGCAATTCCTAATCTTCTCAGGCGCGGCCGGTCGGCTGGCGCACCGGCCGGAAGCCGCCCTCGCCGCGGAAAAACAAAGAGATAGATCGTTTCACCGTTTCCGTGAAACTGTGAAACGATCCAAGGCGTGCCCGCGCCGATCGCGGGAGGTCAATCACCCCTTCCGGACGGAGAAGCCCGGCGGCCGTCCACATGCGCCGTCTCGGCCACCGGCGTCAGCGCGCCCTTGCCCGCGAACCAGCTTTCGAGATTGTCGGCGAGGAGATCGGCCATGGCGCGGCGCGTCGGCTGCGAGGCCGAGCCGACATGCGGCAGCAGGCAGGCGTTCTCGGCGCGCAGCAGCGCCCCCGGCACGTTCGGCTCGTCGGCGAAGACGTCGAGGCCGGCACCGAGGATCGTGCCCTCGTCGAGCGCGGCGGCCAGCGCCTCCTCGTCCACGGTGGAGCCGCGTCCGACATTGACGAACACGCCCTCCGGCCCGAGCGCGGCGAGGACCTCCGCGTTGACCGCCTTTTCGGTCGCCGTCCCGCCGGGGGCGACCGAGATCAGCGTATCGACGTTGCGGGCAAGGTCGAGAAGCGTCGGGTAGTAGGCGTAATCGACGCCCTCGACCGGGCGGCGGTTGTGGTAGGCCACCGTCAGGCCGAATGCCTCCAGCCGCCGGGCGATGGCGAGGCCGATCCTGCCGAGGCCGAAGATGCCCGCCTTGCGCCCGCGCAGCGTGCCGCGCGTGAACGGATAGCCGCCAACGGTCCTCCATCTGCCGGCGCGCAGCCAGCCTTCCGCCTTCGGCAGTTCGCGCACCGTGTTGAGCAGCAGGCCGAGCGCGGTGTCGGCGACCTCCTCGGTCAGCACGTCGGGCGTGTTGGTCACCATCACGCCCCTCGCGCCGGCATGGGCTGCATCGACCGCATCGTAGCCGACGCCGAAATTGGCGATGATCTCCAGATTGGGCAGCGCGTCGATGAAGGCGGCGTCGATGGCCGCCCTCGCGTCGATGGCGGCCATGGTGGCGACGCCCCGGATGCACGCGCGCTCGCCTTCTGAGAGAAGGGAGGGATCCGCGCGCTCGATCTTGACCGCGTCGAATGCCGCCTCGATGCGGGCCACGGCTTGGTCGTGAAGGCGGCCCGGGATCAGGACGGCGATGTCTTTCAAGGCTGGCACGGCGGATATTCCCCTGCTTTCGTGAAGGTCTTCAGGCGCGGGTCGCCGGCTTGCCAGTCGACTGGCGCACATGCAGCTCGGGCCGGATCAGCTCCTGCCCGCCATGCACCTCGACGCCGTTCAGCCGGTCGAGAAGCGTGCGCGCGGCGCGGCGGCCGACCTCGCGCTGGCCGTTCCACACCGTGGTCAGGGCCGGCGTGGCGATCGCCGCCTCCTCGAGATCGTCATAGCCGACGACGGAGATGTCGACGCCCGGCGTCAGTCCGGCGCGGGCGATGCCGTTCATC
>DAOMOI010000115.1:0-6659 GCA_035444225.1 Aquamicrobium sp.
GACCGACATGCGCGCCTCGGCCGAATACCGCGCGCTGGCGGCGAAGAACCTTCTCCTGCGCTTCTACATGGAGACGACCGGCACCGCGCGGCCGTTCGCGGTGAAGCGATACGAGGTCGCTTGAAATGAGATGTGCGGGAACATTGCGGCCAGCTTTCCTCTCCCCGTTCACGGGGAGAGGATGCCGGCAGGCAGGTGAGGGGCGGCACCTACGGAGCAGAAGACCTGCATCCGCGGTGACGGTTAGCTTGCCGCCGCGAACCGCGCGCGATCGTGCGGGGCGGTGAAGTCGATCTCCGGCCCCTTGGGCACGATCCGCGTCGGGTTGATCGTGATGTGACTGCCGTAATAGTGCGCCTTGATGTGGAGCATGTCGACCGTCCCGGCGATGCCCGGCATCTGGTAGATGTCGCGGACATAGGCCCACAGGTTCGGATAGGCGCGCAGCTCGTGCAGATTGCACTTGAAGTGGCCGTAATAGACGGCGTCGAAGCGCACCAGCGTGGTGAACAGTCTGACATCGGCCTCCGTCAGCCGGTCGCCGACGAGGTAGCGGTGCTGCGACAGCCGGCCTTCCATCTCGTCCAGCGCATCGAACAGCGCGTCGAACGCTTCCTCATAGGCGGCCTGCGTGGTGGCGAAGCCGGCGCGGTAGACGCCGTTGTTGATCGCGGGATAGATGCGGGCGTTGACGGCGTCGATCTCTTCGTGGAACCCGGCGGGAAAGAGGTCGACCGAGGCGTCGCCCCACTCGTCGAAGGCCGTGTTGAGCATGCGGATGATCTCGGACGATTCGTTGGAGACGATCGTGCCTTCCTGCTTGTCCCACAGCACCGGCACCGTGACCCGGCCCGAATAGGACGGGTCGGCGCGGGTGTAGATCTGGTGGAGGAAATCCGACCCGAACAGGCTGTCGCCGGTGGCGCCGTCCTCCTTCAGGAACGTCCAGCCGTCGTCGCCCATATAGTGGTGGACGACATCGACGGAGATGACGTCCTCCAGCTTCTTCAGCTTGCGCACGATCAGGGTGCGGTGCGCCCACGGACAGGCGAGCGAGACATAGAGGTGGTAGCGGCCGGGCTCGGCCTTGAAGCCGCGCGTGCGTCCCGCGGCCGGCGCGCCGTCCTTGGTCACCCAGTCGCGGAACTGCGACACGGACCGCTCGAAGCGGCCGCCGCTCTTTTCCGTGTCGTACCACTGGTTCGTCCATACGCCGTCGACAAGCAGGCCCATCGCAAAACTCCTTTCCGTGTTTCCCCTTCATCTAGGCCCGCGCCCCGTCGAGTGAAACGGCCACGGGGCTGAACAGTTCGTCACCGCCACCGGCAAATGGCGATTGCGGCGGTGCGGATTTGATGCTAGCGGACATTTCCACCGGCGGATGGCCGGACGGGAGGACATGCCTTGATCGCGATCCGGATCGAACGACGACGAATGGCCTGAGGCGCGTTTTCGCGCGCAGGCGGTATTGCGGCCGCCCAGCCCCTTCCTTAGCGTTTTCGACAGCCGGAACACCGACGATGAGCATTGCCGACATGGCCGCCCTGACCGTGGCCTATACGACCGAGACGGTCGAGCACGATCCTGAAATCGAGGACATCAACGCCGAGGCCTTCGGACCGGGGCGCTTCTCGCGCGCCGCCTATTCGATCCGCGAAGGCGGGCCGCACCTGCGCGACCTGTCCTTCGTCGCGCTCGTCGACGGCGCGGTCGTCGGCTCGGTCAGGATGACGCCGATCGCGGCGGGCAGGGGCAGGGCGCTGCTGCTCGGGCCGCTCGCGGTGCGGCCGGCGTTCAAGAATCTCGGCATCGGCCGCCGGCTGGTCGCCATCGCGCTCGAGGCGGCGCGCAAGGACGGCTGGACGCTGGCGATCCTGGTCGGCGACGCGCCATATTACGCGCCGCTCGGCTTCGGCGAGGTCGTGCCCCGCGGCCAGCTCGCCATGCCGCGCCCGGTCGATCCGGCCCGGCTGCTCGCCTGCGAGCTGGAGCCCGACGCGCTGGACGGGTTCGGTGGCGCGGTGGTGCATGCGGATCGAGCGAATAGCGAATAGGAAGTAGCGAGTAGGGAGAGCTCGCGGCTGAAGACAGCGTCTTTCTATTCGCTATTCGCTACTCCCTATTCGCTCGTCTCATCTTCCTTCCCGATACCACATTCCCCCCAATGCCAGCAGCAGCGCCGCGAGGCCGAGGAAGCCGGCGAAGAGGGACGTGCGGTCCACAGATTGCAGGACGCTGTCGCCGGTGGTGTTCAGGCCGATCCAGTCTCGGCCGGAAGCCGCGCCGCCGGCGCGCACCGGCACGATGCCGGGGAGCGAGATGCCGGCCGAGCCTTCCAGCCGCCGCACGCTGCCGCCGCTTGCCGTCGCGGCCGGCTCCAGCAGGTCGGCCGACGACACCGTGTCCTGGAATTCCGGCGCGTTGACCGGCCCGACATGGGCGAGCGCGGCCAGTTCGCCGTTGCCGACCTGATAGAGGCCGATCTCGTCGGTCTCCAGCGAGCCGGAGAACACACCGGGCGAGGCGGGCGACAGCGTCACCTCGACGGAGCGGCCGGACGGGGTGATGACGGTGGCGCGGCCGGGGTCGTCGCTCATGGTCTGGCGGCTGATGTCGAGCGTCATGCCGCGGCCGTTGGCCGTCAGCCGCTCCTCCTCCAGTTCCGGCTCCTTCATCAGCCAGTGCGCCATGCGCCGGTAGAGCGCGGCATGCGGGCCGCCGCCCTCGAAGCCGCGCGCCCACAGCCAGCCCTGGTCGGACAACAGCATGCCGACGCGGCCCTCGCCCTTGCGGTCGAGCACGAGGAGCGGCTTGTCGTCGGGCCCGTCCATCACCACCGCGCCGGTCGGCTCGCCGATGTCGATCAGGCGGAACCAGCGGCTCCAGTGCGGCGGCTCGGTCTCGGAGCCTTCCAGCCCGCGCGTCACCGGGTGGCGTTGGCCGGTCTCGGTCAGGCGAGGATGGAAACCCTCCTCGATCACCGTGCCGGTCGGCAGGCCGGGCAGGGCCGGCATCAGCGGCGTGCGCGCGATCGACTGGTTACCGGCATATTCCGGGCCGGCGGCGACCAGCAGCGCGCCGCCCTTTTCGACATATTCGGTGATGTAGTCGTAATAGAGGATCGGCAGCACGTCGCGGTGCTGGTAGCGGTCGAACAGGATCAGGTCGAAATCGTCGATCTTCTCGACGAACAGCTCCCGCGTCGGGAAGGCGATCAGCGACAATTCGTTGATCGGCGTGCCGTCCTGCTTCTCGGGCGGGCGCAGGATGGTGAAGTGGACGAGATCGACGGAGGTGTCGGATTTGAGCAGGTTTCGCCATGTGCGCTCGCCGGCATGTGGCTCGCCCGAGACCAGCAGCACGCGCAGATTCTCGCGGATGCCGTCGAGAATGGCGATGGCGCGGTTGTTGGCCTCGGTCAGCTCGCCGGGAACCGGGTCGATGGCCAGCTCGACGATGTTCTTGCCGGCGGCGGGGATGTCGAGTTGCAGCCGCGCTTCCTCGCCGGGAAGGGTCTCCTGGGTCATGACCTGCTCGCCATTGACCAGCACGCGTACCGCGACCGGGCCTCGGGCAGCACTGTTACCGGTGTCGATGACGCGATAGGTCAGCTCGACCGGCCGGCCGACGATGCCGAAGCGCGGCGCGCGCTCGAAGCGGATGCGGCGGTCGAACTCGCCTTCCTCGCCGGTGATCAGGGCGTGGAGCGGGCCGGTCGCCGCGGCGCCGTCGCCGGTGGGGATGTCGTGCACCTGCCCGTCGGTGATCATGATCGTGCCGGCGATGCGCGAGGGCGGCACGTCGCGTAGCGCCTGCGCTGCGGCGTCGAACAGGCGCGTGGCGACGCGCTCGTCGGCCGCGCCTGCCTGTCCGGCCTCGACGATGCGGGCCTCGAATTGCGGGAAGCGGGCAAGCCGTTCCTGAACCGCCGCCAGCGCGGCGTCGGTCTGGGCGGTGCGCTTGCCGATCGCCTGGCTCTGGCTGCGGTCGACCACCAGCGCGACCACGCTTTTCAGCGGCTCGCGCTGCTCGTCGAGCAGCACGGGATTGAAAAGCGCCAGCGCCAGCGCGGCGAAGGCGGCAAGCCGGATCAGGCCGCCCGGCCGGCGCAGGACAAGGCCGGCCGCCACCAGCGCCGCGACCGGCGCGAGCAGCGCGGCAAGCAGCAGCGGCGAAAGCAGCGGTTCGAAGGAGAGCGACCAGTTCATGCTACTGCCCCAGCCGTTCGAGCAGGATCGGCACGTGAACCTGATCGGACTTGTAGTTTCCGGTCAGCACATACATGACGATGTTGACCCCGGCGCGGTAGGCATAGGCGCGCTGCATCGGGTCGGGCGGGACGGTCGGCAGCAGCGGCGCGCCGGAGGCGTCGATGGCCCAGGCGCCGGCGAAGTCGTTGGCCGTGATCATGATCGGGGTGACGCCGTCGCCGGTGCGCACCGGGCGGTTCTCGACGTTCTCGGCGTCGAGCGAGGCCTCGACCCAGAGCGGCCCGCCGGCATAGCGGCCGGGAAACTCCGGCATGATGAAGAACGTCTTGGTCAGCACGTGGTCGGCGGGAATCGGCTCCAGCGGCGGCACGTTGATCGAGGCCAGCATGTCGCGCAGGCGCTGGGTCGAGGGGCTGGCCGTGCCGTCGAGGCCCGGCGCGTAGCGGTCGCGCGTGTCGAACAGCACCGTGCCGCCCTCGCGCATATAGGCGTCGACGCGCGCCAGCGCGGCTTCCGACGGCATCGCCGCCCCGGCATCGACCGGCCAGTAGATCAGTGGGTAGAAGGCAAGCTCGTCGCGCTCGACGTCGATGCCGGCGGGCTCGCCGGGCTCCAGCGCGGTCTTGTCGGCAAGAAAGCGCGACAGCCCTTGCAGGCCGGCGCGGCTCAGCGAATCGACGGAACCGTCGCCGGTCAGCACATAGGCGATGCGCGTCTTGGTGATGGCGGCGATGGCCTTGTCGTCGTGTGCCGCCTCGTCCTGCGCCAGCGCGGGCAGCGCCGCCGCCAGCACGAGGCCGCCGGCGAGAAGGACGACCGCCGCGTCGCCCACCGGGCGCGGCAGGGTGAATGCGCCGGCCATCCACAGCACGGCGAGCGAGTCGAGCGCCATCAGCGCCAGCGCCGCCGCCAGCAGCGGACCCTTCATGTCGACCGCCTCGTCGAAGGCGTAGGAGGCGCGGGTGACGGGCACGGCCGTCTGCGGCTGCATCAGCGGCGTGAAGACGGCGTCGGCGCCGAGCAGGTTGTGGGCGACGAGGCCGTCCTCGCTGCCGTAGAAGCCGGGCGGGTTCTCCAGCGTCACCGCCGGCGACGCATCGGCGGCAAGCGGCCGCGCCTCGGTGCCGGGCGCGCCGAGCGTGCCGTCGGCCGCGACCATGCGATAGGGCGGCAGGGCAGGGGCGGTTCCGGCATCGGCCGCGTCGAGCCGGCCCTGATTGGTGGAAAGCTGGGTCAGCCGGCGCAGCATCTCGACGAAGCTGCCCGAGATCGGCAGGCTCGACCATGTCGCTTCCGGGGCGATGTGGAACAGGACGAGCGTGCCGTCGCCGCGCGGCGCGCCGGTCACCAGCGGGGTGCCGTCGGCCAGGGCGGCCCATGTGCGCTCGACGATATCTGCCGTGGGTTCGGCCAGCACCTGGCGCGACACCGTCACCTCGGCCGGTGCGGCCAAGCCGGCGAAGGGGCCGGAGGTGGGAAACTCGCTGACGGGCTGCGGCTCGGTCCATGACAGCGCGCCGCCCAGCGCCCGCTCGCCGAGGCGCAGCCGCACGGGCAGCAGTTCCTCGTCATTGCCGGCGGCGGCTAGACGCGGCCCGGCGAAGCGGACGAGCACGCCGCCGCCCTCCAGCCATTCGATCAGGCTGGCGCGCGCCTCTTCCGGCAGCGTGCCGACATCGGCCAGCACGATCATCGCCGGCTTGCGCTCGAGGATCTGCGGGATCGCCTCGGCGAGATCGGCGCTCGCCGGCTCGATCAGGTCGGAGAACGGCTCCATGGCGCGGCGGATATAGTAGAGCGGCGAAAGCAGCGGCTGGGCATTGCTGCGGGCCTCGGACTGCGAGATCAGCCCGACGCGGCGGCGGCGCGCATTCTCGTCGATCAGGCGGGTCGAGGCGGCGTGATTTTCGCCGATGACGGACAACCAGGCGAAATCGTTGCGCAGCTCGAACGGCACGGAAAAGACGCCTTCCGCCTTGCTCTCGCCGGCTTCGAAGGCGAGCCGCGTCTCGGCGATGCGCCGGCCGCGCGTGTCGAAGGCGACGGCCAGCGCGCTGCGCGGGGCGACGTCGTTTTCGGATCGGATGGCGGTGAAGGAAAAGCCCTCGGCGAGGTTGCGGCTGTCGGTGATGCCGATGGTCGCGAGCCGGTCCGGCGAGATCCAGACGAGGCCGGCGGCGTCAGCGCCGGAGAGAAGGCCGGCGAGGGCGTCGTCGTCGCCCTCCGCCGCCAGCCCGTCCGAGAGGTAGGCTATCGTCGCCTGCGGCATCGCCCGCAACGCCTCTGCGACGCGGAACAGGACCGCCGGGCGGTCGGGCGGCACCGGGCGCGGCACGGCGGCGGCGAGCCGCCTCTGCGCCTCGGCGGCGTCGAACGGGCCGATCTCGGCATTGGCCTTCTCGGCGGTGAAGGCGAGCAGGATCGGCTTGTCGGCGGCGTCGGCGATCA
>DAOMOI010000116.1:0-6658 GCA_035444225.1 Aquamicrobium sp.
GGTGTTCCACGCGGCGCGGCAGGACATCGAGATCATCTTCCATCTCGGCAACCTGATCCCGCATCCGGTGTTCGACACGCAGGTGGCGGCGATGGTGTGCGGCTTCGGCGACAGCGTCTCCTACGACCAGCTGGTGCAGAAGGTGACGGGCGAGCGCATCGACAAGTCGTCGCGCTTCACCGACTGGCGCCACCGGCCGCTTTCCGACAAGCAGCTCGACTACGCGCTGGCCGACGTCACCCATCTCGTCGACATCTACCGCCATCTCAGCGACCGGCTGGAGCGCGAGGACCGCGCCCACTGGCTGAACGAGGAGATGGAGGTGCTGACCGCGCGCGCAACCTACGACCCGCACCCCGACGACGCCTGGAAGCGGCTGAAGATGCGGGTGAAGAAGCCGCAGGAGCTGGCCGTGGTGCAGGCGGTGGCGGCCTGGCGCGAGCGCGAGGCGCGCGAGCGCGACGTGCCGCGCGGGCGCGTGCTGAAGGACGACGCCATCTTCGAGATCGCCCAGCAGGGGCCGCGCGACACGGCGGCGCTCGCCCGGCTGCGCACCACGCCGCGCGGCTGGGAACGCTCGGCGACCGCCGGCGCGCTGCTCGACGTGGTCAACGAGGCGCTCGACCTGCCGAAGGAGAGCCTGCCGAAGCTGCCGCGCCAGGTGCAGCAGCCCGAAGGCACCAGCGCCGCGGCCGAACTGATCAAGGTGCTGTTGAAGCTGGTGGCGGAGGAGGAAGGCGTGGCGCCCAAGGTGCTGGCCTCGTCCGACGACATCGAGAAGATCGCGGCCAAGGGCGAGGACGCGGACGTGCCGGCGCTTTCGGGCTGGCGGCGCGAGGTGTTCGGCGAGCGCGCGCTGGCGCTGGTGCGCGGCGAGGTGGCGCTGAAGTTCGACAAGCGCAAGATCGCCGTGTTCGACGCGAAATAGGCCGATGCCTGTCCCCGTCATCCCGGCCAAGGGCGCGTGAGCGCCCGCCGAGCCGGGGTCCATTGGCCGGAAGATCGCCAAGCGCGGCGCGACCCTCGCGCAAGGGCGCTTCAGCACCGGCATCGCAAGCCTTGAAGCCGGCCGCGCCGCTCAACAGTTCCCGGATAGCCTTCGCTATGCTCCGGCTTCCGGGATGACGGCAGCGTACAGGCTCGACCTTCCCACCGTCATCCCGGCCGAGCGAAGCGAGAGCCGGCTTCCCCGTTCCGTCATCCCGGCAAGGGCGCGCAAACGCCCGCCGAGCCGGGATCCATTGGCCGGGAGATCGTCGAGCGCGGCCGGGTCCTCGCGCTGGCGCTTTTCAGCACCCGCATCGCGAGCCTCGATCCCGGCCGCGTTGCTCAATGGATCCCGGACAGCCTCCGCTTCGCTCCGGCTTCCGGGATGACGCAGAGGCGGGAATTTCCATATGCGATCAGCCCTGTGCATATGGGCTTGATCGCCGGCCTGCGCCGCTGCTAGGCTGCCGGCATCGACCGAGTGGCAACTAGGGTTCCGGGCGGTTCATGCCGCCGCTGGACCGAGCGTTGCAGAGACCGCGGACGTTTCGCGGCTGCACCCAAGGGACAAAAGCCCAGGGGAGGAGACGTCGAGATCAACCGGCGCCGATGGCGTCCAAGGGGGTCTCAATGACGCTTGCCTCCGCCTGCCTCGTCATACTCGCGGCGTTCATCCATGCGACATGGAACCTGATGGCCAAGCGGGCCGCCCCGGTCGGACCGGTCTTCGTCTTCGCCTACAATCTCGTTTCCTGCGTCGCCTATGCGCCGTGGGTGCTCTATCTCATCACCAACCGCGCCATCACGTCGAGCGGGCATGTCGTCGCCTTCGTCCTGCTGAGCGGCGTCATCCACCTCGCCTACAGCCTTTGCCTGCAACGCGGCTACCAGCAGGCGGAGCTGTCGGTGGTCTATCCGGTCGCGCGCGGCACGGGGCCGATGCTGGCGACGCTGGGGGCGATCCTCGTTCTGGGCGAGGCGCCGACGGCGCGGGCGCTCGCCGGGCTCGCCGCCGTCGTCGTCGGCATCGGGCTGATCGCCACGCGCGGCGACCTTTCGGCCTTTCGCCGGCCGGCCGGCATGGCGGGCCTGCGTTGGGGCACGGCCACCGGCGGCCTGATCGCCGCCTATACGGTGGTCGACGCCTATGCGGTCAAGGCGCTCGGCGTCGCGCCGGTGGTGCTCGACTGGTTCGCCAACCTGCTGCGCTTCGTGCTGCTGGCGCCGCTGTTGGCGGCCAATCCGCGCCGGGCCTTGCGCGCCATGCGCGGCTTCTGGTGGCTTGCGCTCGGCGTCGGGCTCCTGTCGCCCCTTTCCTACATCCTCGTGCTGGCGGCGCTCGAAACCGGGGCGCCGCTCAGCGTGGTGGCGCCGATGCGCGAGATGTCGATGATGGTTGGCGCGCTGATGGGCATGGTGATCCTGCGCGAGACCGTCGGGCCGTGGCGGCTCGTGGGCTGCGCGGCGGTCATCGCCGGCGTGATCCTGCTTTCATGGTCGTGAGAGGGAAGCGGCTGCGCCCTATTCGCGCCAATGCTCCTTCACCCATTCCACGGGCCTGGTGAAGCTGCGCAGATAGTTGGAGAAGGACTGGTTCTCGGGACGGTCGCGCAGCTGCCGGATGTATTCGCCCGCCGACAGACCCATCCGGGTTCTCGAGCCGCCGGCGATGGCGTGTTCGGGGTGGTATCCTCCGGGGAAGATCACGATGCGCGCGTCCTTGGGAAGGCGCGCATCCATGAAGTAGTTCAGCGGAAAGAACGGCCTGCATTCATAGCGGAAATGACGCACCCACCGTCGCGGAAAGAAGGTCACGCCTCCCGGAGCGTTGCGGGTCACGAAACGCTGCTCGTAGTCGTAGGCGTCAGCGATGCCCTGCGGGTCCGCGCGAAACTTGTCGAGAAGCGGAACCAGCTTTCCAACCTGGAAGCGGTAAACCGAGGTCTGTCCGAGCCGCTCCAGCGGACGGACCGGGTTTCTGGCCAGCATCACCTGATCCGGCCTTCCGACGGTGAAGAACGCGTCGATGTTTCCGACGATCACGAGATCGAGGTCCAGAAACAGGACAGGCCCTTCCAGCGTGCCGAGACGAGGCCCCCAAAGCCGCGACTTCTGCCAGACGCCCTTGGAAGTGACCGGCAGATCGAAATCGAGGGGAGGAAGATCCTCGCAGAGAACCTCGGGACGGATGCCTTCCCTGTCGTCGGTGAAGCAGGTGAACGTGAAAGGCGGGGTGATGTTGCGTTCGACCATCGCATAAAGGCGGTTGATGAAGGGAGGGCCGTATTTCGTGCCCCAGTTGATCGCGATGACCTGCTTTACGTCGCTCATTTTCATGCTGCCTTGACTTGCGAAGGGCTCCTGGATGGTTTCACACTTTCCTGGAATTGCTCTAGCCGACCACGATCTCCATCGGCCGGTCGAGCACCCTGGCGAGGATTTCCATGCGCGAGTCGGGGCGCTCGCCCAGCAGGTCGGCATGGCTTGCCGGCACGACGAGGGAGAGCTTGCGGTCCTCGCCCTCGCGCCATTTCAGCTTCGGCATCATGCCGGGCATGGAGGCCGAGAACAGGTAGACGACGCGCAGAAGCGCGCCGAGGATGCGCGCGCGCTCGATGTAGCGCGGGCCGGCGAGCGCCTTCATCGCCGGCGAGACGTCGTCCTCGTAGATGCCTTCGTGGCGGAAGAGGTTGGCCAGCGCGATGAAGGCGCGGCCGGGATGGTCGATGCCGATGAAGGAGGCGTGGGCGATGATGTTGAGCGACTGGGTGCCGCGATACTCGGGATGAGCGCGCCAGCCGATGTCGGCGAGCAGGCAGGCGGCGCGGCGATAGCGCGCCTCGTCCTCGCTTTCCTCGATGCCGAAGACGGCGAACGCCTCGTCCGTCCACGCCGCCAGCTCGCGCGCATGGGTGACCGAGCGCGAGCGCAGGATGGCAAGCTCCTCGGCCGAGGAGATCAACGGGTCGCGCCGCCGCTCCTCCGGCGAAAGCAGCGCGTGGAGATAGCCCTCGCGCACGCCGAAGGCCGAGACGACGATGTTCTTCGGCTGCATCGCGTCGATGATCTCGCGCAGCACGGCCGCGCCGTAGGGCAACAGCGCGCGCCGCGTCTTCGAGATGCGCTTGGCGCCGCGGATCTGGCCCAGCTCGCCGCCGGCGACGAGCTTGAGGAAGGCGTCCATCTCGTCGAGGCCGAGCTCGTAATTGTGCATCACCGGCAGGGCATAGTTGGTGGAGAGCATGTGCAGGCGGGCGAGGTTTCGCCACGTGCCGCCGACGCAGTAGAAGGTGCGGTCGCGTCCGTCGGCGAGGAAATCGGCGCGGCGAAGCTCCTCGCGCGCGATTTTCGCGGCTGCGACGGGCGAATCCTTGGCCATCTCCTGAAGGCGCAGGCCGCCGAGCGGCAGGGTGATGCCCTCGCCGATCGCGTCGCCGGCGATGTCGATCAGCTCCAGGCTGCCGCCGCCGAGGTCGCCGGCGATGCCGTCCGGCCGGTGGAAGGCGGAGATGACGCCCTGCGCCGAATAGGCCGCCTCCTCCTTGCCAGACAGCACCTGGATCGGCACGCCGAGGATCTCCTCGGCGCGGCGCACGAAATCCATGCCGTTCTCGGCCTCGCGCGCGGCGGCGGTGGCGATGGCGTGGAGCGAGACCGCGCCGGCCTGCTCGGCGAGCGCCCGGAAGCGCCGCAGTTCCTCGACGGCGCGGCGCACCGCCTCCTCGTCGAGCCGGCCGGTGGAGACGATGCCGCGTCCCAGGCCGGCCATCATCTTCTCGTTGAAGAGGATGGTGGGCGAGCGCGTCACACCTTCATAGACGACCAGACGCACCGAGTTCGAGCCGATATCGACCACGGCGAGCGGCCGGCGGTCCTGCAACCGGCCCTGTGAGGAATGAATCATGCGGCGGGGGCTGCGCCGGCTTGCTTGCGGCGCTTGGGCTGGACGATGCGCTTCGGCGCGCTCGACTTCAGCGCGTCGCCCCTTCCCGACAGGCTCGGATTCGTCATGAAGTACTCCTGCGCGTTGAAGGGTTCCTCCCCTTCGCCGGGCACGATGCGCCGCGAGGTTCCGTCCGCCAGTACTTCAAAACTCTGCTGGTTGTCCATGATGTTTCCGAGCATGATCTGGCCCAGCACCTGCTCGTGCACGGTCGGGTTGGTGATCGGCACCAGCGTCTCGACCCGGCGGTCGAGGTTGCGCGGCATCATGTCGGCCGAGCCGATATAGACGATGGCCTCGTCGGAAGGCAGGCCGTGGCCGTTGCCGAAGCAGTAGATGCGGCTGTGCTCGAGGAAGCGGCCGACGATGGACTTGACGCGGATGTTCTCCGACAGGCCCGGCACCTGCGGCCGCAGGCAGCAGATGCCGCGCACGACGAGGTCGATATCGACCCCGGCCCGGCTCGCGTCGTAGAGCGCGTCGATGACCGTCGGGTCGACCAGCGAGTTCATCTTCATCCAGATCTGCGCCGGCTTGCCCTTGCCGGCGAACTCGATCTCGGCCGCGATGTGGTCGAGGATGCGCTGGCGCAGGCTGAAGGGCGAGATGGCGATGCCCATCTCGCCGGCCGGCTCGGCATAGCCGGTGATGAAGTTGAACACCTGCGCCACGTCGCGCGCCAGCGCCGGGTCGGTGGTGAAATAGGAAAGGTCGGTATAGATGCGCGCCGTGATCGGGTGGTAGTTGCCGGTGCCGAGATGAACGTAGTTGCGCAACTTGCCGTCCTCACGGCGCACGACCAGCGACATCTTGGCATGGGTCTTCAGCTCGAGGAAGCCGAACACGACCTGCACGCCGGCGCGCTCCAGGTCTCGCGCCCAGCGGATGTTGGCCTCCTCGTCGAAGCGCGCCTTCAGTTCGACCAGCGCGGTGACCGACTTGCCGGCCTCGGCCGCGTCAATCAGCGCGCGCACGATCGGGCTGTCGTTGGAGGTGCGGTAGAGCGTCTGCTTGATCGCCACCACGTCGGGATCGACCGCCGCCTGGCGCAGGAACTGCACCACCACGTCGAAGCTCTCGTAAGGGTGGTGGACGATGAAGTCCTTCTCGCGGATGGCGGCGAGGCAGTCGCCGCCGCGGTCGCGCACGCGCTCCGGAAAGCGCGGGTTGTAGGGCACGAATTTCAAATCGTCGCGCGGCAGGGAGACGATCTCGGACACCTGATTGAGCGCCAGCGGCGCCTTGAGGATGGAAATGCGCGAGCCGGTGACTCCAAGCTCCGCCGCGACGAAGTCGCGCAGCGCCTCGGGCAGCTCGTCGTCGAACTCGATGCGGATGACCTGGCCGCGCCGGCGGCGCTTCAGGGCGCTCTCGAACAGGCGCACCAGGTCCTCGGCCTCCTCCTCGACCTCGATGTCCGAGTCGCGGATGATGCGGAAGGTGCCCGAGGCGATGACCTCGTAGCCGGGAAAGAGCTTGCCGATGAACATGCTGACCGTGTCGCCGAGCGCAATGAAGCGCACGGTTCCCTTGCCATGGGATCCCTTGCGGTCGGGCAGGCGGATGAAGCGGCGCAGCGCCTGCGGCAGGCGCAGCAGCGCCGTCATCTCGTCGCCGTCGCGCAGGTTGCGAAGTTGCAGGGCGATGGAGAAGCCGAGATTGGGGATGAACGGGAACGGATGCGCCGGGTCGATCGCGAGCGGCGTGAGCAGCGGGAACACATGGGTG
>DAOMOI010000117.1:0-4990 GCA_035444225.1 Aquamicrobium sp.
GGCTTCTGGCGGCGCTGGCCTGCGACGTGATCGACGAGGGAGCATAGGCGATGGTTCGGTTCGAGGGCATGACCGTGCTGATCACCGGCGCCGCCGGCGGCTTCGGCCTGAAGCTGGCGCAGCGCTTCGCGGCGGAAGGCGCCGCCCTCGTCCTGTCCGACCTCGACGCCGGCCGGCTCGACGCGGCCGCCGCCGGGCTCGACGCGCAGGTCGCCACCCTTGCCGGCGACGTCGCCGACGAGGCGTTGTCGCGCGACCTCGTCGCGCTCGCCCTGTCGCGCTTCGGCCGCCTCGACGTCGCCGTCAACAATGCCGGCATCGTCCATGACTTCATGAAGCTGCCGCAGATACCGTCCGATCTCGCCCGGCGCGTGTTCGAGGTCGACCTGCTCGGCGTGTTCTTCGCGATGAAGCACCAGATTCCGGCGATGGAGGCCCAGTTCAGGGAAAAGAAACTGCGCGGGACAATCGTCAACGTCGCTTCCGTCGCCGGTATCGCCGGCGCGCCCAAGCTCGGCGTCTATGCCGCCGCCAAGCACGGCGTCGTCGGACTGACGCGCTCGGCCGCGGCCGAGTGCGCGACCAAGGGCGTGCGCGTCAACGCGGTGTGCCCCTCCTTCGCCCGCACGGCGATGGTGACGGACATGCTAGGCGACGACAACGCGGCCGGCGAGGCGGAGCTGACGCGCGGCGTGCCGATGCGCCGGCTGGCCGAGACGGACGAGATCGCCGAGGTGGTGCTGTTCGCCGCCGACCCGAAGAACTCGTTCATGACCGGCCAGACGCTCGCCGCCGACGGCGGCATCACCGCGATCTGAGCGTCGTTTTCCCCGCTCCCGGCAAAACGCACATTTCTAAAGCCTAATTTAAGCACTCCGTGCGAAGGTTTGGCCTCGACAGAGGACACAGACGAGGCGGTGGTGGGGTTCCCGGTCGGAAGACGCGGCAAGGCGTCGAGATTTGTCTTCAGGGCGACGAACATCCCGGCCTTCATCGCCCTGTTCGTCATCGCCGTCGCGTGGATAGTCGCCGAACACCAGAACCGCCGCCTGTTCGACCAGTCCCAGCGCACCCGGGTGCTGAACGAGGTCAGCCTCGTCCGCGCCCGGCTCGAAGGCAATATCAGCGGCAATATCCAGCTCGCGCGCGGCCTCGTCGCCGCGCTCGCCACCGAGCCGGAGATGGACGAGACCCGCTTCGCCGCGCTCGCCGGCAACCTGCTGCAAAAAAGCGCGCAGATCCGCAACTTCGCCGTGTCGAAGGGAATGGTCGTCGCCTTCGTCCATCCGCTCGAAGGCAACGAGAAGGCGCTCGGCTTCGACTACAGCGACAGCCCCGGCCAGCGCGAGAGCACGCTAAGGGCGCGCGAGACCGGCGAGCTGGTGATCGCCGGCCCGCTCGACCTGGTCCAGGGCGGGCGCGGCATCATCGGCCGCTTCCCCGTCTTCGTGCCCGAGCAGGACGGCACGAGGCGCTTCTGGGGCATCGTCTCGGCGGTGGTCGATATCGACCGGCTCTATCGCGACAGCGGCCTCGACGGCGCCGGCCTTTCGATCGACATCGCCCTGTCCGGCCATGACGGGCTGGGCGAGCGCGGCGCGCTGTTCCACGGCTCCCCTGCCACGCTCGCCGCCGACCCGGTCGTCGCCGAGGTGACGCTGCCTTCAGGCGCGTGGCGCATCGCGGCGACGCCGAAGGGCGGATGGGCGACGAGGCCAGACAATGTGTGGACGCTGCGCCTGCTCCTGCTGCTCGCCGGAGCGCTGATCATGGTGCCGGCGGTGATCGCCGGCCGCCTGATCGAGGAGCGCCAGCGCAATATCCGCACCCTGCGCCGGCGCGAGGCGCAGCTCGGCAAGCTGTGGCGGCGCCTGCGGCTGGCGCTCGACACCTCCAAGGTCGCGGTGTGGGAAATGGACCTCGGCGCGACGGAACAGTTCTGGGACGCGCGGATGAACGAGCTTTACGGCTATCCGGCCGACGACGCGCCGCGCACCAGCCTCCACTGGGAACGGCGCGTCCATCCAGACGACGGGGAGCGGGCGCAGGCCGAATTCGGCAAGCTCGCGACCGAATACCGCTACACCTCGCAATACCGCATCGTGCTCGACGACGGCGAGGTGCGCCACATCCGGGCCATGGGCGCGGTGCACGAGGAACCGGGGCTGCCGCCCCGCATCATCGGCGTGAAATGGGACGTCACCGAGGACGTCAGCCGCGCCGAGGAGCTGAAGCGCGTCAACGCGCTGACCGAGGCGCGCAACCTCGAACTGGAGACCGCGCGCGCCCATATCGAGCACAGCGCGCTGCACGATTCGCTGACCGGCCTGCCCAACCGGCGCTATCTCGACGAGGTGCTGGCCGGGCACGCCGCCCGCTTCGTGAGCGAGGGCGAGCGCGCCGGCCTGCTCCAGCTCGATCTCGACCGCTTCAAGCAGGTCAACGATACGCTCGGCCACATGGCCGGCGACGCCATGCTCGTCCACGCCGCCGGCGTGCTGCGCGCCTGCGTCGAGGAGAACGACTTCGTCGCCCGCGTCGGCGGCGACGAGTTCGTCGTGGTGCGCCGCTGGTCGAGGCAAGAGGCCGACGCCGAAGCCTGCGCCGGGGCGCTGGCCGCGCTGTCCGACCGCATCGTCGCGCGCATGCAGGAGCCGATCCACTATCAGGGCCACGAATGCCGCGTCGGCGTTTCGATCGGCATCGCCTGCGACACCGATTCGCTGGCGGACCCGCTGCGCCTGCTGGTCAACGCCGACATCGCGCTCTATCGCGCCAAGGATCGCGGCCGCAACCACCACCAGTTCTTCAACGACGCGCTCCAGGCCGAGATCGTCACCACCAAGCGCATCGCCGACGACATCCTGACCGGGTTGGAGCAGGACCAGTTCACTGCCCATTACCAGCCGCAATTCTGCGCCCGCACGCTCGACATCATCGGCGTCGAGGCGCTGGCGCGCTGGAACCACCCGCGCGACGGCCTGATGGCGCCCGCCGCCTTCATGAAGATCGCCGAGGAACTGAACGTGGTCGCCTCGATCGACCGGCTGATCCTCGAGCAGGCGCTGGTCGATTTCCACGCCTGGGAACAGATCGGTCTCGGCGTCCCTACCGTTTCGGTCAACGTCTCGGCGCGCCGGCTTCAGGACGAGGAGCTAATCCGCAGCCTGCGCCAGATGGACATCCGCCCCGGCACCATCGCCTTCGAGCTGGTCGAATCCATCTTCCTCGACGACAATGACGACCTGACCGCCTGGAACGTCGAGCAGATCAAGGACCTGGGCATCAACATCGAGATCGACGATTTCGGCACCGGCTACGCCTCGATCGTCAGCCTGATGAAGCTGAAGCCGCGGCGGTTGAAGATCGACCGCCAGTTCATCATGCCGATCGTCCATTCCGCCGGCCAGCGCCAGCTCGTCGGCTCCATCATCGAGATCGGCCATTCGCTCGGCATCGAGGTGCTGGCCGAGGGCGTCGAGACCATGGAGCACGCGCGCGTGCTGAAGTCGCTCGGCTGCGACGCGCTTCAGGGCTACGCCTTCGCCCGGCCGATGAGCGGCGGCGACCTGATCGAATTCGTCCAGTCGCGCCGCTGGAAGAAGGCCTGCTGAGGCTTCAGTCGCCCGCGTCGCGCGCGGCCGCCGCGAGGAAGGAAAACACGTAGTCGCCGAACGAGCGCCAGCACTCGACCCGGAACGCCTCCTCGCCTGTGCGCCAGACCACGATCTCGGCCTTGCCGAGAACCGTGCGCGCGCATGAGCCGACCGGAAAGGCGGCGAGCGAGAGATCGCGCGGGCACCCGGCGGCCAATGTCGCCTCCGCGCTGCCGCCCGCGACGAGGATGCCGAGATTGCGGTGCGAGACATCGACGGCGGAATGGAATGCCGTCACTTCGCCGAGCGCGGCCGGCAGGTCGGCCCCGCCATCGTCGATCACCAGCCACTCGTCCGGCCCGAGCCAGAGCGCGGCGCGCCCGCCTTTGGCAGCCGAGGCCATCGGCTTTTCCGGCAAGGCGAGGCCGAGCGCCTGCGACAGCGCGGCGACGCTGTCGCGGGGGCCGCGCAGCGAAAGCCGCGCTGCCGGCGCGGCCGGCGTCACCGACACCCATGGCTGGCTGGCCGCCCGCCCGGCGAGCGCGAGCCTGCGGGTGACGGCCGGCTCCCGCGCCGGCGCGGCCTTCCTTGCTGCCCTAGCCATTCAGCCGTTCTCCCTGCGCATCGAAAAACACCGTGCCCGTCACCTCGACTTCGATGGCGCCCTCCGGCATCGGCACGTGCAGCGTCTGCCCCATGCGCCCGTGCCCGCCCTCGACCAGCGCCAGCGCGATGGAGCGCCCGCAATTCTGCGACCAGTAGGACGAGGTGACATGGCCGATCATCGTCATCGGGATCGCGCCGCCGGCGCGCTCGACGATCTGCGCGCCCTCTTCGAGCACGGTTCGCGGGTCCTTCGTCGCGAGGCCGACGAGCTGCCGCCGTCCCTCGGCGACGAGGTCGGACCGCATCAGCCCGCGCTTGCCGACAAAATCGGCCTTGGCCTTGCCGATGGCCCATGACAGGCCGGCATCGTGCGGTGTCACGGTTCCGTCCGTGTCCTGGCCGACGATGATGTAGCCCTTTTCGGCGCGCAGCACGTGCATCGCCTCGGTGCCGTAGGCGCACGCGCCGTGCTTCTGCCCTTCCGCCCACACCGCTTCCCACACCGCCTGCCCGTAATCGGCCGGGACGTTGATCTCGTAGCCGCGCTCGCCGGTGAACGACATGCGGAACAGCCGCGCCGGCACGCCGCAGACGCGGCCCTCGCGCACCGACATGTGCGGCATCGCCGCGTCGGAGAGGTCGATGCCCTCGACCAGCGGCTCGACGATTTTTCGCGAACTCGGGCCCTGCACCGCGATCACCGCCCATTGCTCGGACACCGAGGTCAGGTAGACCTTGAGCTTGGGGAATTCGGTCTGGAGATAGTCCTCCATGTGGTGGAGGACGCG
>DAOMOI010000117.1:5016-6627 GCA_035444225.1 Aquamicrobium sp.
GGACGCGCGCGGCCCCGCCGGTCGTCGTGGTGACGTAAAAACGGTCCTCGGCCAGCCGGCCGATGACGCCGTCGTCATGGATGAAACCGTCCTCGCGCAGCATGACGCCATAGCGGCAGCGCCCGACCCCCAGCTTCTTCCACGGGTTGGTGTAGAGAAGCTCGAGGAACTCGGCCGAGTCCGGCCCGACGACTTCGATCTTGCCCAGCGTCGAGGCGTCGAAGATGCCGGCGGCCTGCCGCACGGTCACGCATTCGCGATCCACCGCCGCGCGCATGTCCTCGCCGGAACGCGGAAAATACCATGCCCGCTTCCATTGTCCGACATCCTCGAACACCGCGCCGGCGGCCTCGGCCCACGGGTGGATCGCGGTACGCCGCACCGGATCGAACAGATGGCCCCGCGCCTGCCCCACGACTGCGCCGAAGGTGACCGGCGTGTAGGGCGGGCGGAAGGTGGTCAGCCCGACCTCCGGCACCGGCCGGCCGAGCGCCTCGGCGGCGATGGCCAGCCCGTGCAGGTTCGAGGTCTTGCCCTGGTCGGTGGCCATGCCGTTGGTGGTGAAGCGCTTGACATGCTCGATCGAGCGCATGCCCTCGCGTACCGCCTGGCGGATGTCCCGCGCGGTCACGTCGTTCTGGAAATCGACGAACGCCTTCTTGCCGCCGATCCCCGGCGAATCGCCGACCATGCCGCCGGCCATGCTCTCGCCCTCGGCCCTCGGCCGCGCGCCGGCCTTGCCGGCCTTGATGCCGGCGGCGCGCGCCGCCGCGTGGCCGGCGGCATAGGCTTCGGCCACCGCGTCGTCGAGATCGTCGGTGCCGTTGCAGGCGCCGACGCAGACGCAGTCCTGCGCCGCCTCGCCCGGCAGGAATCGCTTGCCGGCCACGTCGAACGTCACCTTGCCGCGCGACTGCGAGTAAAGGTGCAGCGACGGCGTCCAGCCGGCCGAGGTGATCAGCGCATCGACGCGGATCGAGCGCGCCGCGCCGCCCGCCTTGGGCGCGAGCTCGATCGAGGAGACCCGCTTGCCGCCGCCCGCCCGCGCCACGACGCGGCCGGGATGCACCTCGATGCCGAGCGCGCGCGCCGCGTCAACCGCCGGCCCCTGCGGATTGTCGCGCTGGTCGACGATAGCTGCGATGTCGATGCCCGCCCTCTTCATGTCGAGCGCGGCGTGATAGGCCGAATCGCAGGCCGTGTAGACGCCGACGCGCCGGCCGACGGCGACGCCGTAATGGTTGAGATAGGTGCGCGCGGCCGAAGCCAGCATGATGCCCGGCCGGTCGTTGCCCGGAAACACCATGTGCCGCTCGATGGCGCCGGCCGCGATGACCACGCGCTTCGCCCTCACCTTCCACAGCCGCTCGCGCGGCAGGTCGGGCAGCGGCCCCGGCAGATGGTCGCTGACGCGCTCGGCGAGACCGACGAAGTTCTGCGCGTAGTAGCCGAAGGCCGTGGTGCGGCAAAGAATGCGGACATTGTCCATCGCCCGCAGCCTGGCCGCCGCGCTTTCGGCCCACGTCCAGCCCTCCTGCCCGTCTACGGTCGCGCCCGCTTCGTGGTGCAGCGCGCCGCCGGCCTGCGGCTGCTCGTCGGCGAGGATGACAC
>DAOMOI010000118.1:0-6596 GCA_035444225.1 Aquamicrobium sp.
AAGTTTGACTAGCAATACTCTTAAATGGGTTTAACGACTTGTCAAGCGCCATCCGATGCGGCGGGAGGAAGGTGGCGCCATGAGAGTCCACACGGCAGATGGGGGCTCTGCCGCCTTCGGGTTGTGGAGGGTCGGGGTCCCGCAGCCCGCGTCGGACGTCGATGGTTCCGGCTTGACCATTTTATATAGGAGTCCTATAAAAATCGCATGAGCACCATCGAGCAGGACAGCGAGCAGATCGCGGCGGGGTTCGGGCAGCTTGCCGGCTTCCTGCGCATGAGCGCGTGGCGCGAGGCCGAGCCGCTGGGCCTGACGCCGACGCAGATGGCATGTCTTTCGCAGATTTCCGGCAGGGGCTGGTGCCGCGTCACCGCGCTGGCGCGGCTGCTGGGCGTTACCCAGGCCACCGCGAGCGACGCGGTTGCGGCGCTAGAGCGCAAGGCGCTGGTCGAGCGGCGGCGCGATCCCGCCGACGGCCGCGCCACGCGCATCGGCCTCACCGCCGCGGGCGCGCAAATCGTCCGGCAGACGGCGCGGCCGCCCGTCGCGCTCGCGCACGCCATCGGCACGCTGGAGCCCGGCGGGCGCGCCGGCCTGCGGCGCGCGCTGTCGAAGACGATCCTTTCCCTCCAGCGGCAGGGCGCCATCGAGCCGCAGCGCCTGTGCCTGACCTGCCGCTTCTTCCGGCCTTACGTCCATTCCGATGCGGAAAAGCCGCATCATTGCGCCTTCGTGGATGCCGCCTTCGGCGACGCTTCGCTGCGTCTCGACTGCGGCGACCATGAGGAAGCCGGTCCGGGACAGGGGGCGTCCGCGCCGCCCGCCCGCGCGCCGGCCTGAAGGACGAGCGCCCCGTCCACGGCAATGGACGAGGCGCTCCTTTGCTCACGCTCTTTAGGGAAAGAAAGGAGCCTTTCGACCATGCCACACAAAGCGACGTTTTACCATGCAGGGTGCGCCGTCTGCGTCGATGCCGAGCAGCGTCTGGCGCGCGCGCTCGACCCTGCCGAATATGCGGTTGAGATCGTCCATCTCGGCGAGCAGCCCGGCCGGATCGCCGAGGCCGCGGCCGCCGGCGTCAAATCGGTGCCCGCGCTGGTGATGGAGGGCGCCCCCTATCACATCAATTTCGGCGCAGCGCTTTCCGATCTCGCGGGAGGGGGGCGATGACGAGGCTCCTTTCATCCGCCGCGCTTGTGGCGCTGCTTTCGGGCGGCGCGCAGGCGCACGGCATCGACGCCGAGGCGGGCAACGCGACGGTCGCCGACTTCGACATCGTCCATGCAAGGGTGACGATAGAGGGGTCCGAAGCCGTCTTCCACATGGCGGTTTCGGGCCGGGCCGGCGAGACGAAGCCGACGCCGGCCGGCACGCTGGCCGGCTCCGAGGTCTTCGCCTATGTCTGGCCCACCAGCGTCGATCCGGCCGAGGTCGGCTTCGAGGAGAAGGCCGGCATCCTCGCCATGACCGTCACCGCGCACCCGGATTTCGACGACACGCCGCTTTATGACGAGAACGGCGACGGCGATCCGGCCAATGACGGCGACGTCTGGCACAGCCACTGGGTGGTGCTCGGCCCGGACGAGGCCTGTGGCGCGGGCGCGCTCAAGGTGATCGACATTCCAGAGGGCGCGAAGCCGCGCCTGCCCAAGACATGGCCGGGCCTGCCGCTGCTCATCGACAGTCCCGGCTTCGAACCGGCGCTCGACGGGAAGACGGTGGAGCTGCGCGTGCCCTTCGCCGACATGTCGGTCGTCAGCGGCGCAAGCTATGACGGCGTCACCTCGGGCCTCAGGGTCAACGCCGACGTCCACGCGCCGCTCCTGTGCGTGGCCGACGTGTTCGATGTCGCCTCAGGCGATCTCAGCCTGCCCGGCAAGGTCGCCGATTGAACCGGCCGGCGCCCGCGCGGGGGATGGTCCCGCGCGCGGGCGCCGGTTCCTGGAAAAGGATGCCTGGAAAAGGATGAATGACATGGCAGGCACGCCCGCGCCGGAATTGGACGTGATCCAGTGGTTCAACGCCGCCGAGCCGCCGAGCCTCGCCGGCCTGCGCGGCAGGGTGGTCGTGCTCCATGCCTTCCAGATGCTGTGCCCGGGCTGCGTCGGCGCCGGCCTGCCGCAGGCGAAGAAGATCGCCGCGACCTTCCCGCCCGGCGAGGTCGCCGTCATCGGCCTCCACACCGTCTTCGAGCATCATGAGGCGATGACGCCGGTGTCGCTCGCCGCCTTCATCCACGAATACCGGCTGGACTTTCCCATCGCGGTCGACCGGCCGGGCGGCGACGGGCCGATTCCGCGAACCATGGCCGCCTACGGCATGCGCGGCACGCCGAGCCTCGTCCTGATCGACCGGGCCGGCATGATTCGCCGCCATGCCTTCGGCGCCGAGGACGACATGAAGGTCGGGGCCGAGATCGCATGGCTGATGAGAGAAGGAGCGAACGGTGACGGATAACGGAACGCAAGCCGCTGCACTGGACGAGGAGGCGCACGTGATCGCCGGAAGGCTCGCTGCCGTGCAGACGCGGATCGACGCCGCATGCCGGCGTGCCGGCCGCGACCCCGGCGATGTCCGGCTGCTGCCGATCAGCAAGACCGTGCCGGCGGAGCGCTTGCGCGCCGCCGTCGCCGCCGGCATCACCACCCTCGGCGAGAACAAGGTGCAGGAGGCGAAGGGAAAGGCCGAGGCGCTGCGCGACCTTCCCATCTCCTGGAGCATCGTCGGCCATCTCCAGACCAACAAGGCCAAGGAGGTGGCGCGCTTCGCCGCCGAGTTCCAGGCGCTCGACAGCCTGCGCGTCGCCGAGGCGCTGGAGCGCCGCCTCGAGATCGAGGACAGGACGCTCGACGTGCTGGTCCAGGTCAACACCTCCGGCGAGGCGAGCAAGTTCGGCCTCGCGCCGGAAGACGTCGCCGGCTTCGCCGCCGAATTGCCGGCCTTCCCGCGGCTGCGCGTCGGCGGGCTGATGACGCTCGCCGTCTTTTCCGCCGACGAGGCGCGTGTGCGGCGCTGCTTCTGCCTGCTCTCCGGCATCCGCGAGCGGCTGCGCCAGGACGGTCCGGCCGGCATTTCCTTCGACGCGCTGTCGATGGGCATGTCGGGCGATTTCGAGATCGCGATCGAGGAAGGCGCGACCGTGGTGCGGGTCGGGCAGGCGATCTTCGGCGCGCGCCCGACCTCCGACGCATATTACTGGCCCGGCGCGGCCGGAACCGGCTGAGGCGACCTTGCACGGACTCGACAAAGCGCCGGCCGCGCTGCATGACGTTCCCGCCGGCCCGACAATGCCGGCGGGAACGGAAAGGTCGAGATGGTGGAGCGGGATCCCAGGACAGTGGCGGCGGCCAACGGCATCGCCTCGGACACGAGCTTCGGCGCGGTGACGCCGCCGCTCTATCTCAGCAGCACCTTCGCCTTTGCCGGGTTCGAAAAGCATCGCGGCCACGAGTACAGCCGCACGTCCAATCCGGGGCGCGATCTTCTGGCCGACACGCTGGCGAAGCTCGAAGGCGGCGCCGGCGCAGTCGTCACGTCGTCGGGCATGGCCGCCCTCGACCTCGCCCTTTCGCTCGCCGGCCGCGACGACCTCGTCGTCGCCCCGCACGATTGCTATGGCGGAACCTACCGGCTGCTCTGCGCGCGTCGCGAGCGAGGCGATTTCGATGTCGTCTTCGTCGATCAGGCGAACGAGGCGGCGATGGCCGCCGTTCTGGAACGAAAGCCGGCGCTGGTCTTCGTCGAGAGCCCGAGCAATCCGCTGATGCGGCTGGTCGACATCGCCAGGGTCGCCGCGGCGGCGAGGGCGGCGGGCGCCAGGGTCGCCGTCGACAACACCTTCCTGTCGCCGGCGCTTCAGCGGCCGATCGCGCTCGGGGCGGATATCGTCGTCCACTCGACCACGAAATACCTGAACGGCCATTCCGACGTGGTGGGCGGGGCGGTCGTGTGCGCGGACGCCGATATCGCGGAGCGGCTTCGCGCATGGGCCAACATCACGGGCGTGACCGGCTCGCCCTTCGACGCGTATCTGACGTTGCGCGGCCTGCGCACGCTCTTTCCCCGCATCGAGCGCCAGCAGGCGAACGCGGCCGCCGTCGCCGCCTTCCTCGCGCGCAGCCCGGCCGTGAGCGCGGTGCATTATCCGGGCCTCGCCTCGCATCCCGGCCACGCGCTCGCCCGCGCGCAGCAGGCGGGATCGGGCGCGATGCTCAGCTTCGACCTTGCCGGCGGGGTCGAGGCGGTGCGCCGGTTCGTCGAGGCGGTGGAGGTGTTCACGCTGGCTGAATCGCTCGGCGGCGTGGAAAGCCTCGTCGCGCACCCGGCGACGATGACCCATGCCGGCATGGGCGAGGAGGCGCGCCGGGCCGCCGGCGTCGGCGACGGCCTGCTGCGCCTGTCGGTCGGGCTCGAGGCCGAAGCCGACCTCATCGCCGATCTGCAACGCGGCCTCGCGGCGGCCGGCGGCTAGACAGGACCCAGGTGATCCACGGAACGCCGCCATCCCGACGGATGGACTTTTCTCCAACCATGCCACCGGCGCGACGGCGTCGGCGGTAAACGCCGGCAAGTTGGAATACGTTGTCTTCATCGCGCGGGCGCGCCCGGCGAAACTGCGTCTCCAGGCAGAGAAAAACCGGAGACAGGCAATGAATCATCTGAAATGGGCAGGGGCGCTGGCGGGCGCATTTCTCGTGCCGCCGAACCGCTGGTGAGCGCGGAATGGCTGCAGGACAATCTCGACAATCCCGACGTCCGGGTCTTCGAGGTGAGCGTCGACACCGGCGTCTACGAGCGCGGTCACATCCCCGGCGCGGTGCACCTCGACTGGCACACCGAACTGGTCGACCCGACCCGGCGCGACATCGCCTCGCGTGAAGAGTTCGAGGCCAAGCTGCGCGACGCCGGCATCACCGGCGATACCCAAATCGTACTCTATGGCGACAACAACAACTGGTTCGCCGCGTGGGGTGCGTGGGTGTTCGACGTCTATGGCATCGAGGTCAGCCTGCTCGACGGCGGCCGCAAGCTGTGGGAAGCGCAGGGCCTGCCGCTCGACACCAACGTCCGCGACTATGCCGACTCCGACATCACCCTGCCGGAGCGTAACGGCGACCTGCGCGCCCGCTTGACGGACGTGCTCGACATTGCCGAGGGCCGTCTGGCCGCCAAACTGGTCGATATCCGCTCCAACGACGAATACACCGGCAAGATCTTCGCGCCAGAGGGCGTGAAGGAGCTCGCGGTGCGCGCCGGCCACATCCCGACCGCCGAGAACGTGCCGTGGGGCACGATCGTGCAGGAGGACGGCACCTTCAAGTCACCCGAAGAGATCAAGGCGATCTATGCCGCCAAGGGCATCGACGGCTCGCAGCCGATCGTCACCTACTGCCGCATCGGCGAGCGTTCGTCGCACACCTGGTTCGCGCTGAAGCGCATCCTCGGCTACGATGCGAAGAACTACGACGGCTCATGGACCGAATACGGCAACGCCGTCGGCGTTCCTGTCGTCAACGTCGCCGGCACGGTCTGGACCGGCAAGTAGGAGATTGGCGAGCCGCCTTCGCGTCGCCGAAAATCGCGGGAGGCGAGTGCCGAGGCGCTCGCCTCCTTTCCTGTTCCCGGAAAGCCGACAGATGTCCCTTCCTCTTTCCCGCACGGCGCTGCCCGCGGCGCTTCTCGTCGTCATCGCCGCCTGGGCCTGGTTGCTGCAAGGCCAGAGCGGCGGTCGCGATCTCGCCTTCTCGCTGCTGGCCGGCGCCGCCTTCGGCATCGTGCTCCAGCGTGGCCGTTTCTGCTTCCTGTGCAATTTTCGCGACTTCATCGAGCGGCGGGAGCCGCGTGGGCTGATCGCCATCATCGTGGCGCTGGCTGCCGGCGTTCTGCTCTATCATGTCGTGACGATGGCGTGGGTGCCGACGCCACGGCCGGGACGGCTGCCGCCAAACGCCCATATCGGCCCGGTCGGGCCGGTGCTGGCGGTCGCGGCCTTTGCGTTCGGCCTCGGAATGGCGATCTCCGGCTCATGCCTGTCGGCGCATTTCTACCGGCTGGGCGAAGGCTCGCCCACCTCGCCCTTCGCACTTGTCGGCGCGGCGGCGGGCTTCCTCCTCGGGTTTCTCAGCTGGAACCCGCTATTCTCGCTCGCCATTTATGCGAGCCCCGCGATATGGCTGCCGCACCAGCTCGGCTATACCGGCACGATCCTCGCCAGCCTCGGGCTTCTGGCGGTGCTTGCTGTTCTGGTCCTGCGCTTCGCCAACCCGGCGAGCGCGACAGCCGAAGCCCGCTTCGATCTTTCGGGCATCGCCGCCAGGGTGTTCGTCGAACGCTGGCCGCCTGTCGTTGCCGGCTTCCTGGTCGCGGTAATCTCGGCGATGGCGTTCCTGCGCGTCGCACCGCTGGGCGTGACGGCCGAGCTCGGCAGCATCGTGCGCACGGCGGGTTTTTCCGCGGGCCTGCTGCCCGATACGCTGCACGGCCTCGATCTGCTGCGCGGCTGCGCGACGGTGGTGAAGGAGACGCTCCTGTCGCGCAACGGCCTGTTCGTGATCGGGCTGGTGCTCGCCAGCTTTGCGGCGGCCCTCGCCGCCGGC
>DAOMOI010000119.1:0-6576 GCA_035444225.1 Aquamicrobium sp.
GATGACCCGGCCGAAGCCGTTGGCCGCCGCCATCCTGATCGCGATCTGGATCGCTTCGCGATTGAAATAGCGCCCATCTCCGCCGATCACCAGCGTCTCGCCGCGAAAGCCGGCGACGGAGTCGAAGATCGACTGGATGAAGTTCTCGACATAGTTCTTCTGCCGGAACACGGCGACCTTCTTGCGCAGGCCGGACGTGCCCGGCTTCTGGTCGTCATAGGGCGTGGTGTCGACGATAGAGATCATCGCTGGCCTTCCTCCTGCTCAACCGGACGAACGGCTGGCCTTCCCCCGCGTTCCACGGCGGCGCGCGGCATCGGCGCGCCCATGGCAATGAAATGCGGATTGGCGAAAGGCTCGTCGCCCGCCACCCTCCCCGCGCCGTAGCCGAGCGGCGCGCCGTCGAGCGTGCGCGTCATGCCGCCGGCGGCGCGCAGCACCGCGTCCCCCGCCGCCGTGTCCCACTGCATGGTGCGCCCGAGCCGCGGGTAAAGGTCAGCCCTGCCGGCGGCAAGAAGGCAGAACTTCAGCGACGAGCCGATGGCGATCCGCTCCGCCGCGCCGAGCCGGGCGATCCAGTCCCGCGTCTCGGCCGTGTCATGCGAGCGGCTGGCGACGATGACGGGCGGGACGGCCGGCAGCCGCGCACGGATCTCGCGGCGCGACAGCGGCCGATGCCCCGCATCGGTCTCGACCAGTTCGGCAAAGCCCGGCCGCCCGAGATAGAGCTGGCGGCAGGCCGGCGCGTAGACCGCGCCGACGACCGGCGCGCCGGCGCGCACCAGCGCGACGTTGACGGTGTAGTCGTCGCCGCCGCGCACGAATTCGCGCGTGCCGTCGAGCGGATCGACGAGGAAGAACAGGTCGCCGGCCAGGCCGGGCGCTGAACGCGGCGAAAGCCCGGCCGCGCTCTCCTCCTCGGCGACGATCGCGACGCCGGGAACATGCGCGCGCAGGCCGGCGAGCAGGATCGCCTCGGCCTCGCGGTCGGCCCGCGTCACCGGCGATTCGTCGGCCTTGGTCTCGGCCGCGAACCCCTCGGCCGCGATCTCGACGATGCGCCGCCCGGCGTCGAGCGCGAGCGGTTCGAGAAGCGCAAGGAGCGCGCGGTCTTCCAGCGGCATTGTCATCCCCAAAGGCGATAGCGCGCCGCCGCGCCAGCGGCAAGTTCCGTCTTTACGCGGCCGGCCGCGCGGGGTAAGGAACGCCTCGTTGCCTTGGGGCGTAGCCAAGCGGTAAGGCAGCGGTTTTTGGTACCGCCATTCCCTGGTTCGAATCCAGGCGCCCCAGCCAGCATTTCTCAAGTGATTGATTTTCTTGAGAAAATCGTAGGCTGCGAATCCCTCCCAAGCGGAATCAGGCCCCTGTGCCCAAAACTGAGGCACAGGGCTGGGGCACATCGCGGTTGCCCGGCCCTTTCGAGCAGGGCATTCCGCCATGACGGCACGGCACGAAATCCAGAACCTCGTCCGCAGGGGTAACGTCTTCTATTGGCGACCCCGGCATCTTCATTGAGTCTGCGGCAGTCCGACCATATGAAGGCTAGTTACATGGCGCGGCGGCTCAACACGATGCTGCACGACCTCAAGCTGAGACTCGGAGCGGCATTGACGACCAAGGACCAGCTCGAAGCGCTCTTCCGCACTGAAGTCGAGCGATGGGCGCGCACCTCGACAATCTCCAGTTCGCGGCCGAGAACATCGACCCTTGGGACTACGCGACCTCGCCGTTGGAGGCGCACAAGCGCGCGGTCCTGCTTCGTGCCTGCGGACCGCGCCATTTCGGGCGGGGGCTGGAGCTCGCCTGCCGATCAGAAACGGCGGAAGCGAGGTATTCGAGCGTGAGGGCCCGACTGGCAGGTGAGCGCCACGACGCCGCCGCCCTGCGCGAAAAAAGTCTACGCCTTGCTGGGATAGTCGAACCCGCCTAGCAGGGCCGCGAGCATGTCGAGCTGCCTGTCGATATAACCCTGCGACGAGGCGCCGACATTCATGTAGGAGGCGCTTCTCATGAATTTCAGGGCCAGGTCCACCGCGGCGAGCGAATCGTGGTTCTCGTCGACCTCCATCAGGTGCTGCCAGGCCTTGTATATCACGACGGTCGAATTCGCCCGGTGCAGCTTCACCATGTTGTAGAGCTCATGGTCGGCGCGGCAGCCGATGATTATTTCCCACACCGCGATATAGACGTCCCTGTTGTAGTAGTCGTTCCACATTATGTCGATGAACGACCGGCACCGCGCCGCGGCGTCGCCCGACACGTCGTAGAACTTGTCGACGGCGCCCTGGAGGTCGTCGAGAAGCGCCTCCAGCGTCGACAGGATCAGAACGTCCTTGTTCTGGAAATGATGCTGTATCGCGCCAAGGGAAACCCCCGATCGCGTGCTTATCTCCTGAAAGGTCGTCTTCGAGTAGCCGACCTCGTAGAGCGTCGATATCGTCGACTCGATGATGTTGGCCCTCGTCTCCGCCGCCCTGTCGGCGTTGCTGCGACGCGGTCGAACGAGTTTCTTCTTCAGGTCCGCATCCGCAACCCGAAGCGGCGAAGCCGCGTCATCCATCCCGATACTCCTTCCATGTCACCAACGTTCCGGCGCGGTGCCGGGACCGGCACGGCGCCCCCCGCATTCATTGCCACAGCCCGTTGTCGGGGAGACGGACCGGAGCATGCCTTTCCAGCTCGAGGCTGACGCACCTGACGAGGTCCTCTCGGAAGGGGTTGGCTGCGACCTGGATTCCGACCGGCAGCCCTCCCCGGTCGAGTCCCCAAGGATAGGATGCCGCGGGCAGCCCCACAACATTCAACAGCCAGCCGAGCCGCGCCCAGTGAAACCAGGTCGGATAAGCGGCCGCATCCGGCGTGTTGACCCCCGCGCCGGCCGCGAAGGGCGCCACCGGGGTTACCGCCGACAGCAGGATGTCGCAACCGCCCATGAAGTCCAGCATCTGCCGCATCTGAAGCCTGCGCCGGTTCTCGGCCGCCTGGACCGCGGCTGCGGGCATGGCGCGGCCCGCCTCGACCAGCGCCGCCAGATCGGGGTCGAGCCCCTCGATCTGCCCGCGCGTCAGCCCGACCGTCGCCGCGAGCATCCGCGACGCCCACAGCACCGTCAATTCGTCCACGCCGAGGCAGACCGGCGGATCGTTGCGGCTCACGACGGCGCCGCGGGCCTCCAGAAGCCCGGCGACGGCTTCGACCGCTTCCTCGCGCTCGGGGCCGACGTCGAGGACGCCGAACCCCGGCGAGACGGCGACGCGCAGGCCTTCCACCGAGAGGCCCGGTCCGCCTCTGAAGGTCGCGTGCGCGGCCGGCGCGGCGAACGGGTCGCGCCGGTTCGGCCGTGACATCAGTTCGAGCGTGACGAAAGCATCCTCGACGGAAGCCGACAGCACCCCCTGCACGACCATGTCTGCGAAGGGACTGTCGCGCAGGCTCGGCACGCGGCCCAGCGTCGGCTTGATCCCGAAAACGCCGGTGAAGGCGGCGGGTATGCGGATGGAGCCGCCGCCGTCCGTGCCGGTCGCCACCGGCGAGCAACCGGTCGCGACGGCGACGGCCGAGCCCGCGGACGACCCGCCCGGCGTCAGCGCTGGGTTCCACGGATTGCGGGTGACGCCGCCGAGCGGGCTGTCGCCCAGCGCCTTCCAGCCGAGGTCGGCCATCGCGGTGCGGGCGAAGACCACCACCCCGGCCGCGCGCAGCCCCTCGACATGGGGGGAATCGAAGGCCGACACCGGAACGTCCGCGTTGGACAGACTGCCGGAGCGCCGCTTCTGACCGCGGAAATGGTCGGTATCCTTGAGGACGAGCGGAACACCGTCCAGTTCCGAAAGCGGCGCGCCGCGCAGCCAGCGCGCCTCGCTGGCTTTCGCCGCGGCGAGCGCCTGCTCCGCGTCGAAGCAAAGGAAGGCATTGAGGCGCGCGTCGACATGGCGCGAGCGCCGCAGCGCGGCTTCGAGCGCCTCGACGGGCGACGCCTCACGCAAGCGGAAAGCGCCGGTCATCGACGCGGCGGTGGCGAATTCCGGGATTGTCACGGGCGTATCCATGCGACCGTCCACCTCTAGTCCAGATGACATGCCGCCAGATGCCCGTTGCCGAAGTCGCGAAGCATCGGCTTCTCGACCTTGCAGCGCGGCATCGCCAGCGGGCAGCGCGGGTGGAAATGACAGCCGCTCGGCGGCGCGACGGGCGACGGGATCTCGCCCTTGATCGGGTGGAAGCGCCGCTTGCCTGCCGAAAGCACCGGCGCGGACTCGATCAGCGCGCGCAGATAGGGATGGCGCGGCGAGGCGAACAGCGTCGCGGTGTCGGCGGTCTCGATGATCCGCCCCAGATACATGACGGCGACCCGGTGGCTGAGCCGCTCCACCACCTGAAGGTCGTGGCTGATGAACAGATAGCTGCAACCGGACTGCGCCTGGACCCTGGAGAACAGGTTGAGGATCTGCGCCTGGATCGACACGTCGAGCGCCGACACCGGCTCGTCGCAGACGACGAGCTCCGGCTGTAGGGCCAGCGCGCGGGCGATGGCGACGCGCTGCGCCTGGCCGCCAGAAATCTCCGATGGCCGGCGGCCGGCGAAGCGGCTCGACAGGCCGACCTCCTCCATCAGATCCGCCGCGCGCCGCTCCGCGTCGACCTCGGGGGCGTGGACGCGGAACGGCTCGGTCAGGATCTGCCTGATGGTCTGGCGTCTGTTGAGCGAGCCGATCGGGTTCTGGAACACCATCTGCGGCCCGAGCCGCGCGCCGGGGCGCTCCGGCGAGGGCCTGTAGTCGACCCTGCCGGAGGTCGGCTTCTCCAGCCCGACGATGATGCGGCCGAGCGTCGACTTGCCGCTGCCGGACTCGCCCACCACGCCGATCACCTCGCCGCGCCCGACGGAAAGGCTGATGCCGTCGAGCGCACGCAGGCTGCGACGCCTGCCGAACCCGAGGAAACCCCCGCGATCGGTCTCGTAGACCTTGCTGACCCCGGCTATGTCGAGAAGCGCGGACCGATCACCCATCTGCCTGCTCCGTCGCGAGAATGCAGGCCGAATGGTGTCCGGGCGAAACCTCGACCATCGGCGGTCTTGCCTCGCATTCGGCGCGCGCATGCGCGCAGCGCGGCGCGAAGCGGCAGCCGGTAAGGCGGTGGGCGTTGTCGATGCTGCCGGGAATCTGCGGCAGCTCCGCCTTGCCCCTGTTGCGGCCGAGCAGCGAGCCGAGCAGCCCGATCGTGTAGGGGTGCGCGGGGCTGTCGAGAATGGCCTGCGTCGGCCCTTCCTCGACGATGCGGCCGGCATACATGACGGCGACGCGGTCGGCGAGCTGGCCGACGACGGCCATGTCGTGGGTGATCCAGATCACCGCCATGCCGCGATCGGCCACCAGCATCTGGATCTCGTGCAGTATCTGGGCCTGGATGGTCACGTCGAGGCCGGTGGTCGGCTCGTCGGCGATGATCAGCGCCGGCTGGTTCAGCGACGCGATGGCGATGGCGACGCGCTGGCGCATGCCGCCGGACAGCTGGTGCGGGTAGGAGCGGACCCTGACCTCGGGCGAGGGAATGCCGACCTTGCGCAGGGCCTCGACGGCCAGCGACCGCGCCTCGCGCTTCGGCATTTTCCGGTGCGCGAGGATCGCGTCGATCATCTGGTCGCCGATGGTCAAAAGCGGATGCAGCGACGTCATCGGGTCCTGGAAGATCATGCTGATCGCGTTGCCGCGCACCTTCCGCATCGCGGCGTCGTCGGTAAGGTCGAGCCGCCGGCCCTCAAGCACCACGTCGCCGGACGCAACCCGCCCCGGCGGGTCGACGAGCCCCATGATGGAGTAGCCCGTCACGGACTTGCCGCTGCCGGATTCCCCGACGATGCCGAGGATCTCGCCGCGCCCGACGCTGAATGCCACGTCGTCCACCACGCGCAGCGCCCCATCCTCGCCGTCGAACTCGGTCGAGAGGCTGCGCACCGAAAGCACCTGATCGTTCCCGTCCGTCATGGCCTCAGCTCTCGTTGAGCTGGCGCATGCGCTCGCCGACGAGATTGATCGACAGCAGCAGCAGGACGAGGAACGCGCCCGGAACCATGCTGATCCAGTATTCGCGCGCGAGCATGTAGGAATAGCCGTTCGATATCAGCAGGCCGAGGGAGGGCCGCGTGACCGGCAGGCCGATCCCGAGGAAAGAAAGCATCGCCTCCAGCGAGATCGCCGCCGCGATCTCGGCGACGACGAGCACGCTCAGCGGCGCGATCGAATTTGGCAGGAGATGCACCAGCATGATGCGCGCCGAGGAATATCGCAGCGTCACGGCGGCCTTGACGTATTCCTTCGTCCTCTCGACGATGGCCGTGCTTCTCAACGTGCGCGCGAATATCGCCCATTGCGATATGGCGATGGCGAGGACGACCTTCTCCAGCCCCGCCCCGAACAGCGCGACCATGACGAGCGCGGTGAGGATGCTCGGAAATGCCAGTTGCAGGTCGACGACGCGCATGATGGCGGTGTCGACCGCGCCCCCGGCATAGGCGGCGAGGATGCCGAAGAACACGCCGATCGCCAGCGCGGCCGTGGTTCCCGCCAGCGCCAC
>DAOMOI010000120.1:0-6568 GCA_035444225.1 Aquamicrobium sp.
AGGATGCGGTCGATCTCGACCGCGTCGCCGCCCTCCTCGACCGCGTCGACGGCGCGGCGGAAGGCGCGCACCACCTCGCTGACATAGCCCTTGCCGCGCTGGCGGCCCTCGATCTTCAGCGCGGTGACGCCGGCCTTCTTCAGCCCCTCGATCAGGCTGCCGGCGTTCAAGCTGACCGGCTCCTCGAATAGGTAGGAGGTCTTGCCGCCGGCGTTGAAGCGGCCCTTGCACAGCGTCGGATAGCCGGTCGGCTCGCCGGGCGCGTAGCGGTCGATGGTGAAGCCGGAAAGCCGCGCCGCCATGCCGCCGCTATCCTCGTCATAGGTGACGGATTCGGGCGGCGAGCAGACGCCGCTCAGGTTCGGCGAGCGGCCGGTGGCGTAGGAGGAGAGGTAGCAGCGCCCCTCGACCATGACGCACAGGCCGCCGAAGACGAAGGCCTCGGTCTCGACGTCGATGGCCTTGTTGAGCGCGGTGATCTCCGGCACGGAAAGCACGCGCGGAATGACGACGCGCTTGACGCCGAACGTCTTCGCATAGAAGCCGATGGCCTCCGGCGTCGCAGCCGCCGCCTGCACGGAAAGATGCAGGCGGATGTCGTGGGCGTGGTGGGTGGCGACATGGTCGAGCACGGCGATGTCGCCGGCGATTATGGCGTCCGCCCCGCACGCGACCGCCGTGTCCACCGCCTTGCGCCACAGGCCGACGTCGCCGACGCGGGCGAAGGTGTTGATTGCGACGAGCACTTTCGTGCCGTGGCCGTGGGCGAAGCGCACGCCTTCGGCCAGTTCCCCGGCCGTGAAGTTCAAGCCGGGGAAGTTGCGCGCGTTGGTCTCGTCGCGGAAGCCGCAATAGACGGCGTCGGCGCCGGCCTCGACCGCCGCGCGCAGCGTCGCCGGGGTGCCGGCGGGGCAGACCAGTTCCATACGTCCGGTTTCCGTCACGGCCGGCTCTCCATGTTGGCGGCGGGTGTGGCGGCGGCAAGGGCGAAGCGGCGCGCCACGTCCAGCCCGCCGAGGATGCCGGCGTCGGCGAACCTGCCCGCCCTGCCGGAAAGTCCGATCATGTCGGCGGGCGTCAGTTCCGCGTCCTCGATGGCGTTGCGCAGCGCCAGCACCGCCTCGGTGCGGCCGCTGATCGAGATGACGCGGTTGAAGAACAGCGCGTCGCCGTCCTCTCCGCCGTCGAGCAGGGAAAGCAGCGTCAGGATCGGGCCGCGGATGACGACGCCGCACTGGCCGGCGCGCTCCTTCGCCGTCACCGCCACCGTGGCGCGCTCGCCGTCGGGAACGACGATAAAGGCGAAGCCGAGATCGACGGGGTCGATCAGGAAACGCTCGCGCGAGAATTCTCCCAGCCGGTCGAACAGGCCGGGCCGGCGCCGGGCCAGCGCGCGCAGCGAGCGGGTCAGCGCCGGGCCGAGCGGCAGGCCGGCGAAGGCGGGCGACAGGTGGCGGATGAAGGCCGGGAGCCTGGCTTCCATGGGTATCAATGCTCTTGTCTGGGCTCTTGTCTGGGAAGGGACCGCTCCGCCGCCGCAAGCAGGGCGAAGCTGTCCGCGTTGGCGCAGTAGTGGCGGTAGCGGCCGCGCGCATTGCACGAGCGGCAGGTGAGCCGCATCTCGCGCAGCCACGGGCTGTCGCGGCGGGAAAGGCGGTCGAAATCGAGGCCGACGGAGACCATGGCGCGGGCGAGGAGATCGTCCGGCGCGGCGCGCGCCGCGCCTTCACCCGCATCCCGCCCGACACCGCCCGCAGGCCGAAATGCGCCCATTGTCTTCATGTCCCTTGCGGCCGCCGCCCGCTTCCGTCCGGAACGATTGGAGATGGAGGCCGCGATCCGGCCGAACAGGTAGCGGATCATGGCATCGTCTCCCGCGCCGTCTGAAGAAGCCTAGTCCGCGGCCCGCCGGGATTCTTTGCGCTATCGCAAAGAGTTCCGGTTTGGGGTGTGGCATGGTGTCGTCACATCGAGCCGACCATGCATCAACGCCTTCTTCCGCCATTTTCCGATCTCGGCTCGTTTCTCGCCCATCTTTCGCAGGAGGGAGAGGTGCGCGAGGTCGGAGCCCCGGTGTCGATGCATCTGGAACTTACCGCGCTTCACCGGCGCGTGATCGCAGACGGGGGGGCTGTGCTGCGACTGACCAGAGCGCTCGACGTCCGGGGTGAGGCGGCGCGCCTTCCCGTCGTGACCAACCTGTTTGGCACGCGGGAGCGCGTCGCCTCCGGTCTCGGCACCGACCTTGCCGGCCTGAAATCGCTCGGAGAGATGATGGCGTGGCTGCGCGCGCCGCGGCCGCCGCAATCGCTGCGCGAGGCGCGCGCGCTCGTTCCGGCCGCGCGGGGCGCGCTGCTTTCGCGGCCGAAGGCGGTGGCGCGGCCGCGCGCGTGGCGCGAGGTCGATCCCGACCTTTCGCTGCTTCCCGTCCAGCATTGCTGGCCGGGCGATGCCGGACCGCTGATCACCTGGCCGCTCGTCGTCACGCGCGCGCCCGGCGCCGACGATTTTTCCTCCTACAATCTCGGCGTCTACCGGATGCAGGTGCTGGACAGGGCGAGGGCGATCATGCGCTGGCTGCCGATGCGTGGCGGCGCGGCCCATCATCGCCAATGGCAGGTGCAAGGCGTGGACATGCCGGTCGCGGTCGTCATCGGCGCGGATCCCGCGACGATGATCTCCGCCGTGATGCCCGCGCCGGAGGGCGTGTCGGAACTGGCGCTGGCGGGGATGATCAACGGCCGGCGCGCGCCGCTCGTCCCTTGCGCCTCCATTCCGCTCCACGTGCCGGCCGGCGCGGAGATCGTGCTGGAAGGCACGATCTCGCCGCACGAGACCGCGCTCGAAGGGCCGTTCGGCGATCATACCGGCTACTATAATTCGCCGGCGCGCTATCCCGTCTTCACCCTGAAGCGCATGGTCCTGCGCGACGGGGCGCATTATCTCACCACCTTCACCGGCCGCGCGCCGGACGAGCCTTCGGTGCTGGGCGAGGCGCTGCTCGATGTGTTCCGGCCGCTCCTCGTCCAGCAATTGCCGGAGATCGTCGATCTGTGGCTGCCGCCGGAGGCGAGTTCCTACCGCATCGCCGTCATCGCCATCGACAAGCGCTATGCCGGGCAGGCGCGGCGCGTGATGATGGGGCTGTGGTCGCTCTTGCCGCAGTTCCAGATGACCAAGATGGTGATCGTGGTCGACGACGACATCGACATCCGCTCATGGCCGGACGTGATGTGGGCGCTGGCGACGCGCATGGACCCTGCGCGTGATCTGATGGTGCTGGAGCGCACGCCGGTTGACCAGCTCGATTTCGCCTCGCCGCTGGAAGGGCTGGGCGGCAAGCTCGGCCTCGACGCGACGCGCAAGGTCGGGGCCGAGACCGCGCGCGAATGGGGTGTCGGGCTGGCGATGCCGGAAGAGATGGAAAGCCGGGTCGCGGCGCGCTGGGACGAGTTTTTCCCCGCTGCGGAGGAAACGACATGAACGCGCTGCTCGTCGTCGGCGTCAGCGGCGCATCCGGCGCGGTGCTGGCCGTGGAGACGCTTCGGCTGCTCGGCGAGATCGGCGTCGAGACGCATCTGGTCGCCACGCGCGGCGCGCGGCTCAGCATCCTTCACGAGCTGGGCGAGGACGGCGTGGCGCGGCTGGAGGCGCTGGCTTCGCATGCCCATGCCCCCGGCGACCTCGCCGCGCCGATCGCCTCCGGTTCGTTCCGCACGGCCGGCATGATCGTGGTGCCGTGCTCGATGCGCTCGCTGGCGGCGATGGCGCACGGGCTGGGCGACAATCTCCTGACGCGGGCGGCCGACGTGACGCTGAAGGAGAAGCGGCGGCTGGTCGTCGCCCCGCGCGAGGCGCCGCTGCATGAGGGGCACCTGGAATCCATGCTGCGGTTGGCGCGGATGGGCGCGGTGATCGCGCCGCCGGTGCCGCCCTTCTACACCGGCGCGCGGACGGTGGAGGCCATGGCGCGCGAGATCGCGGCGCGGCTGGTCGAGTGGGCCGGCATCGACACCGGCGCGCGCATGACCCGATGGGGCGGCGGAAAGTAGAGTCCAAAATACAGGAAAAGCCGCCGGCGCGGTCCGGCGCGCGGCTTGACAGGGCGCGCGATGCGGCAGAAAAAGCAGGCGACGAACACCGGCCCGGCAACGCGGGCCGGCAGGACAAGACGCAAGCCATATAGCTTTCGCCAACGGCTTGCGCGCAAGGGGAGGAAACAGGACCATGCAGCATTTTCTGAAGCGTTTCGCGCCGGCCGCGGCCGCCGTGGCGTTCTCCGTCGCCGCCTTCGCCGGCGCGGCCAACGCCCAGCAGGAGATCAAGATCGGCTACGCGCTGGCCACCAACTCGCATTACGGCGTCGCGGCGGCCAAGTGGCAGGAGGTGGTCGAGGCCGAGACCGACGGCCGCTTCGTGTTCCGCCACTTCCCGTCCTCGGGCCTCGGCGGCGAGCGCGAGGTGCTCGAGGGCCTTCAGATCGGCACCATCGAGGCAACCATCGTGTCGTCCGGCACGCTGTCGAACTTCGTGCCGGAAACCGGCGTGTTCGACATTCCCTTCCTGTTCCGCGACCTTGCCCATGCGCGCACCGTACTCGACGGGCCGATCGGGCAGGACATACTGGGCAAGTTCGATTCGGCCGGCCTGGTCGCGCTCGCTTGGGGCGAGCAGGGCTTCCGCCACATCACCAACAACCGCAACGCCATCGCCACGCCGGCCGACGTCGCCGGCCTGAAGCTGCGGACGATGGAGAACCCGATCCACATCACCGCCTTCCAGACGCTGGGCGCGGCGCCGACGCCGATGGCCTGGCCGGAAGTGATCGGCGCGCTGGAGCAGGGCACGATCGACGGCCAGGAAAACCCGCTCTCGGTCATCACCACGGCCAAGCTGTCGGAAGTGCAGAAATACCTGACCGTCTCCGGCCACGTCTATTCGCCGGCGATGCTGCTGGTGTCGCCCGACCTGTGGAATTCCCTGTCGGACGAGGACAAGGACGTGTTCAGGAAGGCGGCGGCCGAGGCCGTGGTCGCCATGCGCGGCTTCGTCGACAATGCCGAAAGCTCCGGCGTCGAGCAGCTCAAGGCCGCGGGTATGGAAGTGGGCGAACTGTCGAGCGAGGACAAGGCGGCCTTCCAGGAGGCGCTCGCGCCTGCCTACGAGCAATATTACAACACCTACAGCAAGGATCTGATCGACCAGATCATCGCGACCGAATAGGCCGCGACGCTTTCAGGAGAGGTTCGGAACAGGCCGGCGGGGCATCCCCGCCGGCTTCGTTCCCGAAGGGCAGGAAGAGATCATGCGCAAGGCCGAGGACGTCTTCGTCGAGCTGAACAAATGGGCGGTGATCCTGCTTCTCGGCGCGATGTCGGTCATCGTCTTCACCAATGTGTCGCTGCGCTACCTCACCAACTATTCGATCCCGTGGGCGGAGGAAGTCGCCCGCTACCTGATGATCTGGATGACCTTTCTCGGCGCGGGGTTGACGCTGCGCTATGGCGGCCATGTCGCCATCACCAATCTGATGGACGCCCTGTCGCCGCGCGGGCAGCGGCTGCTGCGCGCGGTCATCGTCGTCGGCCTGCTCGCCTTCTTCGTCGTCATGATCTGGGTCGGCTACAACTATGCCATGCGCATGCGCTTCCAGTTGACGCCGGCGACGCGCATCCCGTTCAGCACCATCTACGCCGCCATCCCGGTCGGCTTCGCGCTGCTGGCGGTCCATCTGCTGCTGATCGTGCGCGGCTATGTCGCGGAGAACCGCTTCGAGGAAGCCGCCGAGGTGCCGGGCGAGCTTTCCGGCAGCGTGGGCGCCTGAGAAAAACGCAGCCGAGGACAAGCGCGTGGCCTGGATACTCTTCATCAGTTTCGCTATCCTGCTGGCAGCCGGCTTTCCGGTCGCCTTCGCGCTGGCGATCTCCGCCTTCGCCGCGGTCGTGCTCGGCAGCAACTATCCCTATCTCGTCGTCGTCAAGGAGATGTTCTCCGGCCTCGACTCGTTCCCGCTGATGGCGGTGCCGTTCTTCATTCTCGCCGCCGAGCTGATGACCGGCGGGGCGATGACCCACGTGCTGCTGCGCTTCGCCTCGCAGTTCGTCGGTCATCTGCGCGGCGGGCTGGGCTATGCCAACGTCATCTCCTCGGGGCTGTTCGCCGGCATCTCGGGCTCGGCGCTGGCTGACGCCGCCGGGCCGGGCGCGATGATGATCCGCATGATGGAGAAGTCGGGCTACGACAGGCCCTATGCCGGGGCGCTGACGGCCTCGGCCGCCGTGATGGGGCCGATCATCCCGCCCTCGATCATCATGATCATCTATGCGCTCCAGGTCGAGCAGGTCTCGGTCGGGGCGCTGTTCATGGCCGGCATGGTGCCGGGCCTCATCATCCTCCTCGCGCTGTGCGCGGCCAATTTCTTCGTTTCGAGGAAGCGCGGCTATCGCGGCGGCGATCCCCGGCCGTCGGGGCGCGAGATGGTGAAGACGACGATCCACGCCGTGCCGGCGCTGATGCTGATCGTCATCATCATCGGCGGCATCCGCGCCGGCGTGTTCACGCCGACGGA
>DAOMOI010000121.1:0-6556 GCA_035444225.1 Aquamicrobium sp.
CGAGGCGGCGGCGCGCGGGCTCTATCGCCTCGGCCCGGCCGGCCGGGCGATCGCCGCCGACGTCGCCGGCTGGCGCGAGGCGGAGACGCGGCTGACCCCATGGCGGGGGCGCTGGGTCGCGGCCGCCACCGGCGGCCTGCCGCGCTCCGACCGCAAGGCGCTGCGCGCGCGGGGCCGCGCCCTCTCCATGCTCGGCATGCGCGAGCTGGAGAACGGGCTCTACATCCGGCCCGACAATTTTTCCGGCGGCGTGGCCGTGGTGCGCGATCGCCTCGCCGGCCTCGGGCTGGAGCATGGCGCGGCCGTGTTCGCCATCGACGACCTCGATCCCGGCCGTCAGGCGGTGGCGATGGCGCTATGGCGCGCCGATGCGGGCGGCGAGGACTACGACCATGCCGCGGCGCGGCTCGACGCGCTGGCGCCGCGGGCGGCGGCGATGCCTCTGGACATCGCCGCGCGCGAAACCTTCCTTGCCGGCGACGCCGCCATCCGCCGGATCGTCTTCGATCCGCTCTTGCCCGCTCCGCTGGCCGACGAGGCGGCGCGCAGCGCCTTCATCGCCGCCGCCTGCCGCTTCGACGATCTCGGCCGCCGCATCTGGGACGAATTCCTCGGGCGGGACGTCAGGCCGGGTGAACCGACACGCCGAGCCCAAGGCTCCTGAGCACGCTCAGGAAGGTCGTCAGCCGTGGATCGCCGTCCGCGTCGAGCGCCTTGTAGAGCCCGGCGCGGCTCACGCCGGTTTCCCTGGCTATCCGGCTGATGCCCTTGGCGCGCGCGACCTTGCCGAGAGCATGGGTGATCACCTTCGGATCGCCGTCCTCGAATGCGGCTTCGAGATAGGCGGCGATCGCCTCGGTCGTGTCGAGGTGCTCCGCGCCGTCCCATTTGATGGTTTCGATAGCCATGTCAGACCTCTTCCCTCTCACGCACCTTTGTTCCGGCGCAGTTCCGAACGGAAAAGTGCGTCACACTTTTCCTGGAATTGCTCTGGCGATCATCTCCGCCGCCTTCTCCGCGATCATGATGACGGGCGAGGCGGTGTTGCCGGAGACGATCTTCGGCATGATCGAGGCGTCCACGACGCGTAAGGAGGAAAGCCCTTTCACCCGTAGTTCGGGATCGACCACGGCGCGGTCGTCCGTGCCCATGCGGCAGGTGCCGACCGGATGGAAGATGGTGGTGGCGATGTCGCCGATCTTGGCGACCAGCGCCTCGTCGCTTTCGTGGCCGGGGCCGGGCAGGATCTCCTCCGGCCCGTAGGGCTGGAGCGCCTTCGCGGTCATGATCTCGCGCGCCTGCTGCACCGCCTTCACCGCCACGTCGCGGTCGCTCTGCGCGGAGAGGTAGTTCAGCCTGATCTCGGGCTGCGTTGCGGGATCGGGCGTGGTGGCATGGCTGGAGCCGACGCTGTCGGGGCGCAGGTTGCACACCGAGACGGTGATGGCCGGGAAGCGGTGCAGCGGGTCGCCGAGCCGGTCGGTGGACAGCGGCTGGACGTGATATTCGAGGTCGGGCGTCGCCTTCGACGGGTCGGATCTGGTGAACATGCCGAATTGCGACGGCGCCATCGACAGCGGCCCCTTGCGCATCAGCGCGTATTGCAGCGCGATGCCGGCCTTGCCGGTCAGGCTGTGGAAGGCGGTGTTGAGCGTGCGCGTCCCCTCCACCGTGTAGACGGTGCGGATCTGGAGATGGTCCTGCAAATTCTCGCCGACGCCCCCGCTCTCATGCGCGACCTCGATGCCGAGGCCCTTCAGCACCTCCGGCCGGCCGATGCCGCTGAGCTCCATCAGCTTGGGCGAGTTGATCGCGCCGGCGCAGAGCAGCACCTCGGCGTCCGCCCGTGCCTCGTGTAGCGCCCCGCCGCGGCGGTAGCGCACGCCGACGACGCGCCTGCCCTCGAGGATCAGGCTCTCGCTCAGCGCGTGGGTGACGAGCTTCAGGTTCGGGCGCTTCAACGCGGGCTTCAGAAACCCCTTGGCGGTGTTCCAGCGTATGCCGCCCTTCTGGTTGACCTCGAAGAAGCCGGAGCCCTCGTTGTTGCCGTCGTTGAAGTCGGCGCGCGGCATGATGCCGAATTCCTTCGCCCCCTCCTGCACGGCGTTGAGGATGTCCCAGGTGAGGCGCTGCTTCGACACCTTCCATTCGCCGCCGGCGCCGTGCAGGTCGGTCCTGCCGGCGTGATGGTCCTCGGACTTCAGGAAATAGGGCAGCACGTCGTCCCAGCCCCAGCCGGTGTTGCCCATCTGGCGCCAGCCGTCATAGTCGGCGGCCTGGCCGCGCATGTAGATCATGCCGTTGACCGAAGTGCAGCCGCCCAGCACCTTGCCGCGCGGATAGACGAGCGAGCGGCCGTTCAGCCCCGGCTCCTGGGCCGTCTTCATCATCCAGTCGGTGCGCGGGTTGCCGATGCAGTAGAGATAGCCGACCGGGATGTGGACCCAGTGGTAATTGTCCGAGCCGCCGGCCTCCAGCAGCAGCACCCGCGTCGCCGGGTCGCGCGTCAGCCGGTTGGCGAGCACGCAACCGGCGGTGCCGGCGCCGACAACGATATAGTCGAAGCGCCCCTCGTCCCTGACCGTCTCGCTCCGCGCCATCGCCGCCTCCCTTTTGTCTTTTCAGGGGATCATAGCACCGTGAAGCCGTGAGCATAGGGGTCGCGATCGTCGATGAAGATGGTGTTGTAGCCGGTCTGGCGCGCCCAGCCGCCGATGGAGGGGATGATCGCGTCGCGGTTGCCAACCTTCGCCGCCGCCTCGACCCGGCCCCGGAACAGGCTGCCGATGATGCTTTCGTGGATGAACGCGTCGCCGACCGCGAGCCGCCCCGTCGCCGCCCATTGCGCCATGCGCGCCGAGGTGCCGGTGCCGCAGGGCGAGCGGTCGATGGCCTTGTCGCCGTAGAACACGGCGTTGCGCGCGGTCGCTTCCGCATGCTTCGGCCGGCCGGTCCAGAGGATGTGACTGAGGCCGTTGATCGCCGGGTTTTCCGGGTGGACGAACTCGTATTTCGTATTCAGCGCCGCGCGCAGGCGCGGGCTGAAGCCGACCAACTCGCCGGCGGTGAAATCCGCCATGTCGCGAAAATGCTCCTGCGGCTCGACGATGGCGTAGAAATTGCCGCCATAGGCGACATCGACCGTGATCTCGCCCAGCCCCTCGACCTCGGCCGTCAGCCCTTGCGAATGGAGGAAGGCGGGCACGTTGGTCAGCCGCACCTCCTCGACGAAGCGGCCTTCCTGCCGGTATTCGGCCACCACCGGCCCGGCCGGCGTGTCGAGGCGCAGCCTGCCGGGCTCCCTCGGCGTCACCAGCCCGTTCTCTATCGCCATGGTCACGGTGCCGATGGTGCCGTGGCCGCACATCGGCAGGCAGCCCGAGGTCTCGATGAACAGCACGGCGACGTCGCAATCGGGCCGCGTCGGCGGATAGAGGATCGAGCCGGACATCATGTCATGGCCGCGCGGCTCGAACATCAGCCCGGTGCGGATCCAGTCGTATTCGGCGAGGAAATGGGCGCGCTTCTCGGTCATGGTCGCGCCGTCGAGCCGCGGGCCGCCGCCGGCGACGAGACGCACCGGGTTGCCGCAGGTGTGGCCGTCGATGCAGTGGAAGGTGTGGTTGGGGAAAGTGTGGTTGGCCATGGGAACGGGTCTCAAAAACGGGAGGCGCGATAGGGCGCGATGTCGATTTCCGGCGGCAGGCCGTCGACGATGTCGGCGACCAGCCCGGCCGTGCCGGCCGATTGCGTCAGGCCGAGATGGCCGTGGCCGAAGGCCAGCACCACGGAAGGGCTGTGCGGCGCGGCCGAGATCACCGGCAGGCTGTCGGGCATGGACGGGCGAAAGCCCATCCATTGCCTGCCGCCTTCGGTCTTCAGCCCCGGCAGGAAGGAAGCGGCCTTGCGCAGCAGCGCCCCGGCGCGCTCCATGCGCGGGGGAAGGTCGAGCCCGCCCAGCTCGACCCCGCCGCCGACGCGGATGCCCTCACCGACCCGGCTGACGACGAAGCCGTGGCCGGGAAAGGTGACATGGGTGCGCAGGTCGAATGCGCCCGGTGCAAGCGTGGTGTTGTAGCCGCGCTCGGTCTCCAGCGGCAGGCGCAGGCCGAGCTGGCGCGCCAGCCGCCCCGAATGGGCGCCGGCTGCCAGCACCACCCGGTCGAAATGCCAGCTTCCCTGCGGCCCGGCGACATGCACCTCGCTGGGCGAGGCGGCGAGCGCGCGGATGTCTGCGCGCTCGATCACCCCGCCGGCGCGGGTGAGGATCTCGGCCAGCCGCTCGACCCAGCGCGCCGGATCGACGGCGTTGACCCAGTCGGGCGTGAAGCCGCCATGGGTGAAGCGCGCGTCGAGGCCGGGCTGGACCTCCGCGATCGCCTCACGGCTTTCCAGCAGCGTGAAGCGGACGCCGGCGGCGCGGCGCTCGTCCCAGCCGGGCAGGCTGCGGCGGAACTCGCCCTCGCCCTCATAGAGCTGGAGCTGGCCCTCGCGCCGCAGCATGTCGTGAAGGCCATGGGCGGAAACCAGCGCCTCCAGCGCCGCGGCCGAATGCGCCATCAGCGCGCTCTGCGCGGCCACGGCGGCGCGGTTGCGGGCGGGCAGGCTCGCCTGCCAGAACGAGACCAGCCACGGCGCGACGCGCAGCGCGTAGGAAGGCGGGATCGACAGCGGCCCGTTCGGGTCGAACAGCCACAGCGGCGCCTTGCGCATGATGCCCGGCGTCGCCAGCGGGATGATGTCGGCGAAGGCGAATGCGCCGGCATTGCCGCGCGAGGCGCCGGCGGCGACGCCCTCGCGGTCGAACACGGTGACCGCGTGGCCGCGCCTGCAAAGCGCCAGCCCCGCCGTCACGCCGACCACGCCGGCACCGATCACGCCGATCCTCATGACGCCTGACCCTGCCTTCGCCGATGATCCGTGAACTATAATTTGCGCCCGTCTTGTCGACAAACAAAATATCGGCGCGGTATCATGCCACATCGGCGAAAACGCATGGACGAGGCGGATGGCGAGGCAGGCGGGGAAGCGGGGCGCGGCGGCCAGGAACGATGCGAACGGCCATCGCCGCGGCTCGGGCGTTGCCCACGTCTACGAGACGCTGCGCAACGAGATCGTCGAGCTGAAGCTGGAGCCCGGCAGCCCGATCGACGAGCTGCAACTGGCCGAGCGGTTCTCGCTGTCGCGCACGCCGATCCGCGAGGCGCTGGTGCGGCTGGCGGCGGAAGGGCTGATCACCACGCTCCCCAACCGCGCCACCATCGTCTCCAACATCGACTTCCTGAACCTGCCGCATTTCTTCGACGCGCTGACGCTGATGTACCGCGTCACCACGCGGTTGGCGGCGGCCAACCATCAGGGCGACGACCTCGCCCGCATCCGCGCGGCGCAGGCCGCCTTCGCCAAGGCGGTGGCGGCGCGCGATGCGCTAGCCATGATCGCCACCAACCGCGATTTCCACCTCGAGATCGCCCGCGCCGGCCGCAACCGCTACTATACCGAGCTGTTCCGCCAGCTGCTGGACGAGGGACGGCGCATCCTGCGGCTATACTATTCCTCGTTCCACGACGTGCTGCCGCCGCAATACGCGGCCGAGCACGACGAGATGATAGCCGCCATCGCCGCCCGCGACGTGGCCGAAGCCGACCGGCTCGCCGGCCTCCACGCCGCGCAGATCGTGCGCCACATCCAGTCCTCGATCGCCGCCGATGCAGGGGTCAACGCCGGGATGGAAGTCTGAGCGGTCGCCTCCGTCATCCCGGCCGAGCGAGCGAAGCGAGGGAGAGCAGGGACCCATTGGCCGCAACATCGTCGGGCGCGGCCCGGCTCTCATCATGGCGCGCTTCAACACCGGCATCACGAACCTTGAAACCGGCCGCGCCGCTCAATGGATCCCGGCTCGGTGGGCGCTTCGCGCCCTTGGCCGGGATGACGGCGGCGAAGCTGTCTTTTCCTTCCGCGCCCTCACGGCAATTTCTTGTCGACAAATAAAATACAAGTGATATTATCACGGCACGGCTTTCGAGGGAGGATCCCGTGAATCTCGACATTTTCCATGGCTGCATCCCGGCGCTGATGACGCCGTGCAAGGTCGACCGCACGCCCGATTTCGACGCGCTGGTCGCCAAGGGCAAGGAGCTCGTCGCCGCTGGCATGTCGGGCGTCGTCTATTGCGGCTCGATGGGCGATTGGCCGCTCCTGACCGATGCGCAGCGCATGGAAGGCGTCGAGCGCCTGGTCGCGGCCGGCGTGCCGGTCATCGTCGGCACCGGCGCGGTCAACACTGCGTCCGCCGCCGCCCATGCCGCCCACGCGAGAGAAGTCGGCGCGAAAGGGCTGATGGTCATTCCGCGCCTGCTCTCGCGCGGCCAGTCGGCCGCCGCGCAGCGCAACCATTTCAAGGCCGTGCTGTCGGCAGCATCCGACCTGCCGGCCGTCATCTACAACAGCCCCTATTACGGCTACGAGACCAAGGCCGACTTGTTCTTCGCCCTGCGCGCCGAGCACAAGAACCTCGTCGGCTTCAAGGAGTTCGGCGGCGCCGCGGCGCTCACCT
>DAOMOI010000122.1:0-6544 GCA_035444225.1 Aquamicrobium sp.
GGGCTACATCTTCCGCGCCTATCACGCACTGCCGCCGCTGACGCGCAAGTCGGACGGACTGCCGGTCGGCGCGGCCGCCGGCTTCTGCAACATGCTGTGGAAGCTGATGCGCGAGGCGCGCAACACCGATGTCGGCGTCACGCCCACCCATTTCGCGGTCATCTTCGACTATTCGTCGAAGACGTTCCGCAACGAGATGTACCCCGAATACAAGGCCAACCGCTCCGCCCCGCCGGAGGATCTGGTGCCGCAGTTCGGGCTGATCCGCCACGCCACCCGCGCCTTCGGCCTGCCCTGCCTCGAAATGGAGGGCTTCGAGGCCGACGACCTGATCGCCACCTATGCGCGGCTCGCCACCGAGGCCGGCGGCTCGACCACCATCATCTCCTCCGACAAGGACCTGATGCAGCTCGTGGATCCCGCCGTCTCGCTCTACGACCCGATGAAGGACCGCGAGATCAACGTCCCCGAAGTGATCGAGAAATGGGGCGTGCCGCCGGAGAAGATGGTCGATCTCCAGGCGCTGATGGGCGATTCGATCGACAACATCCCCGGCGTGCCCGGCATCGGCCAGAAGACGGCGGCGCAGCTGCTGGAGGAATATGGCGACCTCGACACGCTGCTCGCCCGCGCCTCCGAGATCAAGCAGGCCAAGCGCCGCGAGACGCTGATCGAGAACCGCGACAAGGCGCTGATGTCGCGCGAGCTGGTGCGGCTGAAAACCGACGTGCCCGGCGTCGAGCCGCTGGATTCGCTCACCCTCGACGCGCCCGACGCGCCGAAGCTGATCGCCTTTTTGAAGGCGATGGAGTTCACCACGCTGACGCGCCGCGTGGCCGAAGCCTCGGGCGCTGACGCGGCTGCGATCGAGCCGGCCCATGTCGAGGTCGAGTGGGGCGCGGCCGCGCACGGGCCCGATCTCGACGCCGGTGCGCCGGCCCCTGCCGCCGACGCCGCCGCGCCCGCGCAGGCGGACGGCGAGGGCACGCCTGCCGCGCTCGCTGCCGCCCGCGCCGCCGAAGCGGCGGCGGAGACGATCGACGTCGCCGCCTATGCCTGCATCCGCGACCTCGCGACGCTGAAGGCGTGGATCGAGGAGGCGCGCGAGGCCGGCACAGTCGGCTTCGACACCGAGACCGATTCGCTCGACCCGATGCAGGCCCGCCTCGTCGGCTTCTCTCTTGCCACGCGGCCCGGCCGCGCTGCCTATGTGCCGCTCGCCCACAGGGCGGGCGCCGGCGATCTGCTCGGCGGAGGGCCGGTCGAGGGACAGATTCCGCTTAGCGAGGCGCTGGCCGCGTTGAGGGAGCTGCTGGAAGACCGCGCCGCGCTCAAGATCGGCCACAACCTCAAATACGACCTCGTGGTGATGCGCCGCCACGGCATCGACATCGTATCCTATGACGACACGATGCTGATCTCCTACGTGCTCGACGCCGGCGTCGATGGCGGCCACGGCATGGACGCGCTGTGCAAGAAATGGCTCGGCCACACCGCCATCGCCTACAAGGAGGTGTGCGGCTCGGGCAAGAACGCGGTCACCTTCGACCATGTCGATCTCGAACGGGCCACCTGCTACGCGGCCGAGGACGCCGACGTGACGCTGCGGCTGTGGCGGGTGCTGAAGCCGCGCCTTGCCGCCGAAGGGCTGGTCTCGGTCTACGAGCGGCTGGAGCGGCCGCTGGTGCCGGTGCTGGCGCGCATGGAAGAGCGCGGCATCTCCGTCGATCGCCAGATCCTGTCGCGGCTTTCCGGCGATCTCGCGCAGGGCGCGGCGGCGCTGGAAGACGAAATCCACAAGCTGGCCGGCGAGAAATTCACCATCGGCTCGCCCAAGCAGCTCGGCGACATATTGTTCGGCCGGATGGGCCTGCCCGGCGGCTCGAAGACCAGAACCGGGCAATGGTCGACCACCGCGCGCGAGCTTGAAGACCTCGCGGCGGAAGGCCACGAGCTACCGCGCAGGATCGTCGACTGGCGCCAGATCACCAAGCTGAAATCGACCTATACCGACGCGCTGCCCGGCTTCATCCACCCGGAGACGAAGCGCGTTCACACCTGCTATGCGCTGGCGGCCACCACCACCGGGCGGCTGTCCTCGTCCGACCCGAACTTGCAGAACATCCCGGTGCGCACGGCGGAAGGGCGCAAGATCCGCACCGCCTTCGTCGCCGAGCCGGGCAACCTGCTGATCTCGGCCGACTACAGCCAGATCGAGCTGCGCGTGCTCGCCCATGTCGCCGACATCCCCCAGCTTCGCCGGGCGTTCGAGGACGGCATCGACATCCACGCCATGACCGCGTCCGAGATGTTCGGCGTGCCGGTCGAAGGCATGCCGGGCGAGGTGCGCCGCCGCGCCAAGGCGATCAATTTCGGCATCATCTACGGCATTTCCGCCTTCGGGCTGGCCAACCAGCTTTCCATCCCGCGCGAGGAGGCTGGAAGCTATATCAAGAGGTATTTCGAGCGCTTCCCCGGCATCCGCGACTATATGGAGGCCACCAAGCAGACCGCGCGCGACAAGGGCTATGTCGAGACCATCTTCGGCCGGCGCGCGCACTACCCCGAAATCCGCTCGCCCAACCCGTCGGTCCGCGCGTTCAACGAGCGCGCCGCGATCAACGCGCCGATCCAGGGCTCCGCCGCCGACATCATCCGCCGCGCCATGGCGCGCATGGAGGACGCGCTGGCGAAGGCCGGGCTGAATGCCACGCAGATGCTGCTTCAGGTCCATGACGAGTTGATCTTCGAGGCGCCGGAGGCCGAGGTCGAGGCCGCGATCCCCGTCATCCGCGAGACCATGGAGAATGCGACGATGCCTGCGCTTTCGATGAAGGTTCCGCTCGCCGTCGATGCGCGCGCCGCGCGGAACTGGGACGAGGCGCACTGATTTCCCGGCATTAACCGAAACGTAACCATAAGACGAAAAGACTTCGCCCGCGAACACTTCGGGGGGAGGGTATCCGATGGCCTTGGCCGCGCACGACATGGCCGCCGACGGCGGCGACGCGCCGCGTCACGACGCCGATATCGCCGCCATCGGCGAGCGCGCCAGCCGACTCGGCGTCGAGATCGCCGACATCGTCGGCATCATCGACGACATGGGCAAGCTCGGCCACCGCCAGCTGGAGACGCTGATGGGCGTGGTGCGCGAGGCCGACGCCACCGGCAAGACCAACGCGAGGCTGGCGGAATCGATGGAGGAGGCGCGCGCCTCGGCCGGCGAGACCCGCGCCACGCTGTCCGCCAGCGCCGACACGGTCGCGCGCACGCTCGACGGCGCGGTCGGGAACCTGCAAACGCTGAGCCAGGGCGTCATCGGCTTCGGCGCCTCGCTGGCCCGGGTGACGGAAACGATCAAGCTGGTGCGCGAGGCCAGCGCCTCGATCAACGAGATCGCCCGCGAGACGCAGCTCGTCGCGCTGAATGCCTCGATCGAGGCGGCGCGGCTGGGCGACGCCGGCAAGGGCTTCGCCGTCATCGGCAACGCGGTCAAGGCGCTGGCCGACCAGATCGGCACCGCCGCCAAGCAGAACGAGACCAGCCTCGCCGCGCTCCAGGGCACGCTGGCCGAGCTGAACCGTACCTCGAGGGAGAGCGCCGAGACGGCGGAGGCCGCCATCGAGGCTTCCGCGCAGGCGAGCGAGGCGACGCGCACCATCCAGTCGCTCGTCGCCTCCGTCGAGCAGCTTGCCGACAGCATCGACGGCATGGCCGAGCCGGTGCGGCAGAACATCGCCGCCACCGACGAGGTGCGCGAGCACCTGGGCGCGCTGGCGACCATGGCGCGCGAGACCGACGCCAAGCTCACCACGGCCGGCCACCGCTCGCAGGCCATCCTCGACATTTCCGAGGATTTCATCCTCTACATCGCCGGCACCGGCATCGAGACGCCCGACACGCCGCTGATCGAGATCTGCCGCCACAAGGCCGGCGAGATTTCCGCCCTGTTCGAGGAAGCGGTCGAGGACGGCCGCATCAGCATGGTCGAGCTGTTCGACGAGGACTATCGCCCGATCCCCGGCGCCGACCCCGAACAGGTGCTGACGCGCTTCACCGCCTTCACCGACCGGGTGCTGCCGCCGGTGCAGGAGCCGGTGCTCGCCATGGACCCGCGCATCGTCTTCTGCGCCGCGCTCGACCGCAACGGCTACCTGCCGACGCACAACCTGGTCTATTCCAGGCCGCAGGGCGACGACCCGGTGTGGAACGCCGCCAACTGCCGCAACCGGCGCATCTTTTCCGACCGCACCGGGCTGGGGGCGGGCCGCAACACGCGGCCCTTCCTGCTCCAGACCTATCGCCGCGACATGGGCGGCGGCAATTTCGCGCTGATGAAGGACCTGTCCGCGCCGATTACCGTCAAGGGCCGTCACTGGGGCGGCTTGCGGATCGGCTACAAGGTCTGATCCGGCAGGCGGTCGGGACCGCTCGCGGTTGACGGCGGCCGCGCCACGCTGTCATGTGGCGTCGTTCCCCCGACGCCCGCAGGACCCGCGCCGCCCATGCCCGTAACCTTCACCGCTTCCGCCGCTAATGCGCGCCCCGTCCATCTCGTTACCCGCGCCGGCTTCGACGGCCTCGCGCTCGATAATGCTGCCAAGGCATGGGCCGCCGCCAACGGCTTCGCCGGCGAGGAAGGCAAGCTCCTGCTCCTGCCCGGCGCGAGGGGCAAGGTCGCAGGCGCATTGTTCGGCGTCGCGGAGGGGCGCGGCGGCTTCTCCCCGCTCGCCACTGGCGCGCTCGCAAGGCAGCTGCCCGCCGGCGCGTGGCGCTTCAGCGAGCCGCCGGCCGAGCCGGAGCTGGCGCTGCTCGGTCTCGCACTCGGCGGCTATTCCTTTGCCCGCTACCGCAAGGCGGAGGGGCGCGACCTCGCTTTCGCCGTGCCGGAGGGCATGGACATCGCCGCGCTCCAGCGCCGCGTGGACGCGGTCTTCATGGTGCGCGACCTCATCAACACCCCGGCCAACGACATGGGGCCGGACAAGCTGGAGGATGCCGCGCGCGACCTCGCCGCCGCCCATGGCGCGGAAGTCACCGTCACCGCCGGCGACATGCTGCTGACGGCGAACCTGCCGATGATCCACGCCGTCGGCCGCGCCGCCGCCGAGGCCCCGCGCCTGATCGACCTGCACTGGGGGCCGGCCGACGCGCCCAGGGTCACGCTGGTCGGCAAGGGCGTGTGCTTCGACACCGGCGGCCTCGACATCAAGTCGCCCTCGGGCATGCTGCTGATGAAGAAGGACATGGGCGGGGCAGCCAACGTGCTCGGCCTCGCCGCCCTCATCATGGGCGCGAAGCTCAAACTGCGGCTGCGGGTGCTGATCCCGGCGGTCGAGAACGCGATCTCCGGCAACGCCTTCCGCCCCGGCGACGTGCTGACGAGCCGAAAGGGGCTGACGGTCGAGATCGGCAACACCGATGCCGAAGGACGCCTCGTTCTGGCCGACGCGCTGGCGCTGGCAGACGAGGACGAGCCCGCGCTGCTGATCGACATGGCGACGCTGACCGGGGCGGCGCGCGTCGCGCTCGGGCCGGACCTTCCGCCCTTCTTCACCGACGACGACAAGCTGGCGGCCGCGCTTGCCGCGGCGGCCGACAAGGTCGCCGATCCGCTCTGGCGCATGCCGCTGTGGTCGCCCTACGACAAGAAGCTCGCCTCTAAGGTGGCGGACCTGAACAACGTCACCACCGACGGCTTCGCCGGCGCGGTGACGGCGGCGCTGTTCCTGCGCCGCTTCGTCGATAAGGCGAAGAGCTGGGCGCATTTCGACGTCTTCGGCTGGTGCCCGGCCGAGAAGCCGCATTGCCCGGTCGGCGGCGAGGCGCAGGCCATCCGCGCCATCGAGAACGTGCTCGCCGCCCGCTACCGCTGAAAAGAAACGGAAGCGAAACGGTTTTCGGCCATGCTGGTTGAATGTCGATCACGATGCGTCCCAGCCAGTCGCTGCGGCTCTGGCAGCAGGTTACCCTTGCCGAGGTGCGCGCCGCCTCGCATGATCTGACCATGCGCCAGATGGCCGTCCTGCTGACCGTCTATCTCGACCCGCCGCCGCACACCGTGCGCGGGCTGGCCGAAAGGCTCGGCGTGACCAAGCCGGTGATAACGCGCGCGCTCGACACGATGGGCGCGATGAAGCTCGTCTCGCGCCATCGCGACGACAAGGACAGGCGCAACGTGCTGGTGCGGCGCACGGTCGAGGGCGCGCTGTTCGTCGAGCGCTTCGGCGACCTCGTCATCGACAAGGCGGCGGAGCTGCCGCTGTGACCGGGCTCGACCGCAGGCTGAACGCCTTCCGCCCCGACCTCGCCGACGCGCGGCTTCAAGGCCGGGTCGAGGCGGCGCGCTTCGTCGCCGGCCGCGCGGCGCAGGTCGCCGTGCCGGTGCTCGACGTCCGCAACGCGCCGGCAGGCGATGCCGGGCTCGACACCCAGCTTCTCGTCGGCGTGGCCGTCACCGTGTTCGACGAGAAGGACGGCTTCGCCTTCGCGCAGGCGGTCCGCGATTGCTATGTCGGCTATGTGCCGGCCGCCGGGCTTCGCG
>DAOMOI010000123.1:0-6441 GCA_035444225.1 Aquamicrobium sp.
GCGGAAGCGCACGTCCGCCTTGGCCGGATGGACGTTGACGTCCACCAGCGCCGGGTCGATCTCGATGAACAGCGCCGCCACCGCGTGGCGGTCGCGCGGCAGCACGTCGGCATAGGCCCCGCGCAGCGCCCCGGCCAGCCAGCGGTCGCGCACCGGCCGGCCGTTGACGTAGAGATACTGGTGCATCGCATTGGCCCGGCTGTAGGCCGGGATCGAGGCGAAGCCGGTCAGCCGCACCCCTTCGCGCTCGGCCTCGATGACGAGCGCGTTGTCGGCGAATTCACGGCCGAGTACCTGGGCGACGCGCTCGCCGTGGTCAGCGCAGGCGGCAAGGTCGAGCGTCGTCCGGTCCGAGCCGGAGAGCGTGAAGCGCACGCCGGGAAAGGCGATGGCCGTGCGCCGCACCGTCTCGGCGATGGCCGAGGCTTCCGCGCGCTCGCCCTTCATGAATTTCAGCCGCGCCGGCGTGGCGAAGAACAGGTCGCGCACCTCGACCAGCGTGCCGCGATTGGCCGCAACGGGACGGACGGCCGAGACCCGCCCGCCCGAGACCGCGATCTCGTGGCCGCTGTCGGCTCCTTCGCGGCGCGAGCGGATCGACAATTTGCCGACCGAGCCGATCGACGGCAGCGCCTCGCCGCGGAAGCCGAGCGAGCGGATGTCGTCGATGTCGTCGCCGAGCTTCGAGGTGCAGTGCCGCTCGACGCTCATCGCGAGATCGCGCGCGTCCATGCGGCTGCCGTCGTCGGCAACCCGGATCAGCGAAAGCCCGCCGCCGGCCGTGACAACCTCGATGCGGGCGGCGCCGGCGTCGAGCGCGTTCTCGACAAGCTCCTTGACCACGCTCGCCGGCCGCTCGATCACCTCGCCGGCGGCGATGCGGTTGATGACGGTTTCGGAAAGGTGACGGATGGCCATGAGCCCATTCTAGAAGGATTCGCATCTCGATGGCAGGGCATCGAAGCCCCCGCCCGCCACAACCACCTTTCCCCGCGCGCCGCCGGCGTGTAAGCCAGCATCCGGCGAGACTCGATCTCCCATTCCCCGTCTTTCGTTCGAGGAGGATGACATGACGTTTCCCGCCCCGCGCCGGTTCCTGCGCGCCGCCTTCGCGGCCGCGCTCGGCTGGCTCGCCGCCGCCCTGCCGGCAACCGCGCAGGAGGTGACGCTCCGGCTCCACCAGTTCCTGCCGGCGCAGGCCAACGTGCCGACCAACCTGCTCCATCCTTGGGCCGACCGGGTCGAGGCGGCCTCCAACGGACGCATCAAGATCGAGCGTTATCCGGCGATGCAGCTCGGCGGCACGCCGCCGCAGCTGATCGACCAGGCGCGGGACGGCACGGTGGACATCGTCTGGACCCTGCCGGGCTACACGCCGGGCCGCTTTCCCACCACGGAAGTGTTCGAGCTTCCCTTCGTCATGACCAATGCCAAGGCCGCCTCGCAGGCCTATTGGGACATGTTCGAGAAGCACATGAAGGACGGCGAGTTCGCCGACGTCCACATGATCGCGACATGGGTGCACGGGCCGGGCGTCATCCATTCGCGCCAGCCCGTCGAAAAGCTCGAAGACCTGAAGGGCATGAAGCTGCGCGCGCCGAGCCGCATCGTCAACACGCTGCTCGGACATCTCGGCGCGACGCCGGTGGGCATGCCGGTGCCGGCCGTCACCGAGGCCCTGTCGCGCGGCGTCATCGACGGCGCGGTGGTGCCGTGGGAGGTCGCGCCCTCGGTCAAGATCGAGGAGCTTGTCAGCCACCACACCGAATTCGCCGAAGGCCAGGCGCTCTACACCGCCACCTTCGTTCTGGCCATGAACAAGGCGCGCTACGAGGCCCTGCCGGACGACCTGAAGAAGGTGATCGACGACAATTCCGGCCGCGAGCTCTCCGCCCTGTTCGGCTGGACGCAGGAGCATTACGACGGGCCGGCGCGCCAGCTCGCGGTCGATCGCGGCAACACCATCCTGCGGCTCGACGCCGACGCCACCGCCCGGTGGAAGGACGCCGCCCAGCCCGTCATCGACGGCTGGATCGAGGAGATGAACGGCCGCGGCCTCGACGGGGCGGCGCTGGTCGAAGAGGCCCGCGCGCTGATCGCGAAATACACCGAGGCGCAGTAGAAGGCGGGAGGCGGCAAGGGTGAAGACGCTTCCCGCAGCCGTCGAATGGCTCGCCCGCGCGCTCGCCGTGCTCGGGGGGCTGGCGCTTCTCTCCGTCACCGGGCTGACCGTCGCCAGCATCACCGGCCGCGTCTTCACCCGGCAGGGGCTGGGGCCGATCCCCGGCGATTTCGAGCTGGTCGAGGCGCTGACCGCCTTCGCCGTCTTTGCCTTCCTGCCCTGGTGCCAGCTCCGGCGCGGCCATGCCACGGTCGACGTCTTCACCCGCCTGTTGCCCGAGCGCGCCAACCGGCTGATCGACCTCGCCTGCGAGGTGCTGATGGCGCTGGTCGTCGTGCTGATCGCCTGGCGGCTGTGGCACGGCATGCTCGACAAGATGCGCTATCACGAAACCACCTTCATCCTGCAATTCCCGCTGTGGTGGGCTTTCGCCGCCGCGTGGGCGGCGGCCGCCGCCGGCATCGTCGTCTCGGCCTATGCGGTGTGGCTGCGGCTGCGCGAGGCGCTGGCGATCACGGAAGACGCATCGTGAGCAATCTCGAACTCGGCCTGTGGTCGTTCCCGGCGCTGCTGGTCCTGATCTTCCTGCGCATGCCCATCGGCCTCGCCATGCTTTTGTGCGGGCTGGCCGGCACGTGGATGGTGATGGGCACCAGCGCCCCGATCCTGTCGCGGCTTAAAGTGGAGACCTACTCGACCTTCTCCAGCTATTCGCTGTCCATCGTGCCGCTGTTCCTGCTGATGGGCCAGTTCGCCTCGCTCGGCGGCATGTCGCAATCGCTGTTCAAGGCCGCCAACGCCTTTCTCGGCCACCGGCGCGGCGGCGTCGCCATGTCGGCCATCGGCGCCTGCGCCGGCTTCGGCGCCATCTGCGGCTCCTCGCTCGCCACCGCCGCCACCATGACGCAGGTGGCGCTGCCGGAGCTGCGGCGCTACGGCTATTCCGGCGCGCTCGCCACCGGCACGCTCGCCGCCGGCGGCACGCTCGGCGTCCTGATCCCGCCCTCGGTGGTGCTGGTCATCTATGCCATCCTGGCCGAGCAGAACGTGGCCAAGCTGTTCGTCGCCGCCTTCGTGCCCGGCATCCTTGCCGCGGCCGGCTACATGGTCGCGATCGCGCTCTACGTGCGGGTCTGTCCCGACTCCGCCGGCTCCGGCCCGCGCCGGCCATGGGCCGAGCGCATTGCCGCGCTGGCCGAAGTGTGGCCGGTCGCGGCGATCTTCCTCGCCGTGGTCGGCGGCATCTATGCCGGCTGGTTCACGCCGACGGAAGGCGCGGCCGTCGGCGCGGCCGGCACCGGGCTGATCGCGTTCGTCAATGGCGGCCTGACGCGCAAGACGCTGGTGGAGGCGATCCTCGCCACCGCGACTTCGACGGCGATGATCTTCTTCATCGTCTTCGGCGCGGCGATGTACAACAGCTTCCTCGCGCTGTCGCAGCTTCCGGCCGAGGCCGCCGCCTACATCGCCGGGCAGGGTTTCCCGCCCCTTGCGGTGCTGATCGGCATCCTGATCTTCTACCTCGTCCTCGGCTGCTTCATGGATTCGCTGTCCATGATCCTGTTGACCGTGCCGATCTTCTTCCCGCTGGTCTCCGGCCTCGATTTCGGGCTCGGCGCCGAGGAATTCGCGATCTGGTTCGGGATTCTGGTGCTGGTCGTGGTCGAGGTCGGGCTGATCACGCCGCCGGTGGGCATGAACCTCTTCGTCATCAACTCGATGGCGAAGGACATCCCCATGCTCGCCACCTATCGCGGGGTGACGCCATTCGTGGTCTCGGATATCGCGCGCACCATAATCCTCGTCGCCTTCCCGGCGCTCTCGCTGTTCATGGTGCGGTGGCTCTATTGAGCCGGATCAGCCGTTCTGCTGGCGCACCAGCATGTAGAGGTTGGTGCAGCGCGCGCCGGAGCGGCAATAGGCCAGCACCGGCTTGGGCATCTCTTCGAGCGCCCGCGCCTGCTCCTCGACGTTTTCCTGCGTCAACTGCCCGCTGACGACCGGGATGTAGCGGAATTCCAGCCCGGCCGCACGCGCCGCGCGCTCGACCTCGTCATGCGGCACAGCGCCGTCCTCGGCGTCGGGGCGGTTGGAGATCACGCTCCTGAACCCCGCCTGCTTGATCTCGACGATGTCCTGCGCCGCGATCTGCGGCGCGACGAAATAGTCTTCGGTGATCTGGCGGATTTCCATGGCGCTTTTCCCGGTTTAGGGAAAACCATCTAGGCGTTCGGCCGCGCTTTGCCAAGATGGGGCCAAGGAGGAGCCAGGACGGGCACGGCCGGATCCCGTTCACGCGGCCTGAAACAGCCCGCCCCTCGCCGCCAGCGCGCGCAGGTGATGGTCGGCGTCGCCGAAGGTCATGTCGATCGCCGTCACGCGCTTGAAATAATGGCCGACGGCATATTCGTCGGTCATGCCGACGCCGCCGTGAAGCTGGACGGCATTCTCCCCGCAAAGCCGGCCGCCACGCCCGATCTCGGCCTTGGCGGCGTGGATGGCGGCCGCCCGCTCGGCCGCGTCGTCGCTGTCGGCCATCGAGGTGGCGTAGAACGCCATCGAGCGCGCCTGCTCGGTGGCGACGAACATATCCACCGCCTTGTGCTGCAACACCTGAAACTGGCCGATGGCGACGCCGAACTGCTTGCGCACCTTGAGGTAATCGACGGTGAGCGCGTGCATCGCCCCCATCGCGCCCACCGCCTCGGCGCAGAGCGCGGCGATGCCCGCATCGACGGCGCGGCGCGCGAGCGCGAGCCCGCCTTCGGGATCGCCGAACGCGGCGTCGGCCCCAACCGGCACGTTGTCGAACGTCACCTCCGCGCCGCCCTGCCCGTCCTGCATGCGATAGCCGCGCACGGAAACGCCTTTGGCCTTCGCATCGACGAGGAAGACGCCGATGCCGCCGTCGTCGCGCGCGGAGCCGGCCGTGCGGGCGGTGACGAAGAATCTGTCGGCGCTGTCGCCGCCTAGGACAGCGAACTTCCTGCCCGAGATGCGCCAGCCCGCGCCGTCCTTCGTCGCGCTCGTCTCGACATGGTTCAGGTCCCAGCGCGAATTGCGCTCGCCTTGCGCGAAGGCGAGCTTCAACGCGCCTTCGGCCACCGCCGGCACCAGTTCGGCGCGCTGGGCGTCGTCGCCGCCGAAGCGGATCAGCGCGCCGCCGAGCACGACGGTGGGCCAATAGGGTTCGAGCGCCAGCACCTTGCCGAAGGCCTCCATGACGATCATGGTTTCCACCGGCGTGCCGCCGAGGCCGCCGTCTTCCTCCGAGAACGGCAATGCCATCAGCCCCATCTCGGCATAGCGGCTCCACATCTCGGCGCTGAAGCCTTCCGGCGCGGCCATGATGCGGCGGCGCTGCTCGAAGCCGTAATGCTCGTTAAGCAGCCGGTCGAGCGAGTCCTTGAGGATGGACTGTTCTTCTGTCAGGTCGAAATCCATGGTCTAGAGCCCCAGCACGGCCTTGGCGATGATGTTCTTCTGGATCTCGTTCGAGCCGCCATAGATCGAGACCTTGCGGTAGTTGAAGTAATGCGGCGCTGCCGATCCGGCATAGTCCGGCTCGATCGGCGGCTCGTTCGTCCCGTCGAAATCGTGAGAATGATAGGGCAGCGCGTGCGGCCCCATCACCTGCATCATCAGATGCGTGGTCGCCTGCTGGATTTCCGAGCCCTTGATCTTGAGGATCGAGGAGGCCGGGTCCGGCCTGCCGGTCTTGCCGCGCCTGGCGTCGGCGGCGACGACGCGAAGCTGGGTCAGTTCCAGCGCCTTCAGTTCGATCTCGACCGCCGCCAGCTTCTCGCGGAAACGTTCGTCCTCGATCAGCGGCCGCCCGCCGGAGAATTCCAGCGACGCCAGCTCGCGGATGCGGGCGATGCGCTGCTTGGAGACGCCGACGCGGGCGATGTTGGTGCGCTCGTTGCCGAGCAGGAACTTGGCATAGTCCCAGCCCCTGTTCTCCTCGCCGACGAGGTTCTCGGCCGGCACCCGCACGTCGGTGAAGAACACCTCGTTGATCTCGCGCCCGCCGTCGATGGTGACGATGGGGCGCACCTCGATGCCCGGCGTCTTCATGTCGATCAGCAGGAAGGAGATGCCCTCCTGCTTCTTCGCTTGCGCGTCGGTGCGCACGAGGCAGAAGATCCAGTCGGCATATTGCGCCAGCGTCGTCCACGTCTTCTGGCCGTTGACGACGTAGTGGTCGCCGTCCCGCACCGCCCGCGTCCTGAGCGAGGCGAGGTCCGACCCTGCCCCGGGCTCTGAGAAGCCCTGGCACCACCAGTCGTCGAGATTGGCGATGCGCGGCAGGTAATGCG
>DAOMOI010000124.1:0-420 GCA_035444225.1 Aquamicrobium sp.
AGGGCGAGATTGCGATCGCCAAGCGCATCGAGGCGGTCCGCGACACGATGATCCTCGGCCTGTGCGAAAGCCCGCTGACCTTCAACGCGATCATCGAATGGTCGAACGCGCTCAACAACGGCGACATGCAGCTTCGCGAGATCGTCGACCTCGAAGCGATGCTGACCAAGGACCCGGCGCCCGAGAATCTCGAGGACGAGGAAGAGGTCGACGGCGAGATCAGCGAGAAGAACGCCGGCGTCTCGTTCAAGGACGAGGACGAGGTCGAGGAGGAGCCCGAGGCCGACGGCGACGACGAAGAGGGCGGCGCGGCCAAGAAGCGCGAGAATTACGACGACGACGACGAGGACAATACGCTGAGCCTCGCCGCGATGGAGGAATTGCTCAAGCCCGACGCGCTCGAAAAGTTCGCGGCGATCA
>DAOMOI010000124.1:472-6408 GCA_035444225.1 Aquamicrobium sp.
CGCGCTGTCGGCGGGCGGTGACTTCCCGGCAGCGTCGGAGAAGAAATATCACAAGCTGCGCGAGGAACTGACCGCGCAGGTCGAAAGCGTGCAGTTCCACGGCACCAAGATCGAATATCTGGTCGACCAGCTCTACAGCTACAACCGGCGCCTGACCGCGCTCGGCGGCCAGATGCTGCGCCTGGCCGAACGCCACAAGGTGGCGCGCAAGTCGTTCCTCGACCATTATGTCGGGCGCGAGCTCGAAGAGAATTGGCTTGACGAGGTCGGCAAGCTCGACAAGAAATGGGCCGCCTTCGCCGAGAATGAGGCGGTCGCGGTCGATCGTATCCGCACCGAGATTTCAGAGATCGCGCAGGCGGCGGGGATGAGCCTCGTCGAATTCCGCCGCGTCGTGAACATGGTCCAGAAGGGCGAGCGCGAGGCGCGCATCGCCAAGAAGGAGATGGTCGAGGCGAACCTGCGCCTCGTCATCTCGATCGCCAAGAAATACACCAACCGCGGCCTGCAGTTTCTTGATCTCATTCAGGAAGGCAATATCGGCCTGATGAAGGCGGTGGACAAGTTCGAGTATCGCCGCGGCTACAAGTTCTCGACCTATGCGACGTGGTGGATCCGGCAGGCGATCACGCGCTCGATTGCCGATCAGGCGCGCACCATCCGCATCCCGGTGCACATGATCGAGACGATCAACAAGATCGTCCGCACGAGCCGCCAGATGCTGCACGAGATCGGCCGCGAGCCGACGCCGGAGGAACTGGCGGAAAAGCTCGCCATGCCGCTGGAAAAGGTGCGCAAGGTGCTGAAGATCGCCAAGGAGCCGATCAGCCTCGAAACGCCGGTGGGCGACGAGGAGGACAGCCACCTCGGCGATTTCATCGAGGACAAGGGCGCGATCCTGCCGATCGACGCCGCGATCCAGGCCAACCTGCGCGAGACGACGACGCGGGTTCTCGCCTCGCTGACCCCGCGCGAGGAGCGCGTGCTCAGCATGCGCTTCGGCATCGGCATGAACACCGACCACACGCTGGAGGAAGTCGGCCAGCAATTCTCGGTCACGCGCGAGCGCATCCGCCAGATCGAGGCGAAGGCGCTGAGGAAGCTCAAGCACCCCAGCCGCTCGCGCAAGCTGCGCAGCTTCCTCGACAGCTAGGGCAGAACATGAAGAACCCGGCGCAAGCGCCGGGTTCAGTTTGTCGGCGGCCCTTCATGCCGCGCTTCCTGAGCCCGCGGCGCTGCCGGGTTTTCAGTTACGGAAGGACGAGCATGACCGACGCGACCATCCGCGACGAGCGCGAGGAAGACGCGGGCGCGATCCGCGCCGTGACGCTCGCCGCCTTCGCCGGGATGCCTTACAGCGAGCAGACGGAAGCCGCGATCGTCGAGGCGCTGCGGGCCTCGGGCGCGCTCGCCGTTTCGCTGGTGGCTGTGGAGGATGGCGAGGTCGTCGGCCATGTCGCCTTCTCCCCGGTGACGATCGACGGCGCCGCCGCGCCGGGCTGGTTCGGCGCCGGGCCGCTGTCGGTGCGGCCGGACAGGCAGAAAGGCGGCATCGGCACGGCGCTGATGCGCGCCGGGCTGGCGCGGCTCACGGAGACGGGCGCGAAGGGCTGCGTCCTCGTCGGCGATCCCGGCTATTACCGGCGCTTCGGCTTCGTGGCGTCGGACAGGCTCGTCTATCCCGACCTTCCGGCGGAATATTTCCAGATTCTGGCGCTGACACCGCAGACGCCGTCGGGAACCGTCGCGTTCCATCCCGCCTTCGCCGCGCGCGACGATTGAGCCTGTTCTTACCCGGCTCACACCGGCATCATCGTTGCAAAAGCGGGCGGGGCGGTGCAGCATGGCGCTTGTCCACCCAAACGAGCAGGATTTCGATGCTTACCTTGTTCTACGCGCCCACGGCATGCTCTCTCGCCTCGCATATCGCGCTCGAGGAGGCGCAGGCCGATTTCGAGGCGCGGCGCGTGGATTTCGCTGCCGGCGAGCAGCGTTCGCCCGATTATCTCGCGATCAACCCCAAGGGCCGGGTGCCGGCGCTGGTGACGCCGCGCGGCGTGCTGACCGAGACGCCGGCAATCCTCGCCTTCATCGCCCAGAGCTTTCCCGAGGCCCGGCTGGCGCCGCTCGACGATCCGTTCGCCTTTGCCGAGGTGCAGGCGTTCAACAGCTATCTGTGCTCGACCGTGCACGTGAACCATGCCCACCGGGTGCGCGGCGCGCGCTGGGCCGACGACGCCGACGCCATCGCGGCGATGCAGAGGAAGGTGCAGGAGAACATGACCGCCTGCTTCGAGCTGATCGAGGAGCGCATGTTGCGCGGCCCGTGGGTGATGGGCGAGGCCTATTCGGTCGCCGATCCCTATCTGTTCACCATCGCCCGCTGGCTGCCGGGCGACGACGTCGATATCGCCCGCTTCCCGGGCGTGCGCGGCCATTACGCGCGGATGGAGGCGCGCCCGGCGGTGCAGCGGGCGCTCGCCGCGTCGGCGGCCGCCTGAGAAAGCCGGGAGGGAAAGCCATGTCGTTCTGGAAGAGGTTTTTCGGCGGGGCAGGCGCAGCTGCCGCCACGGAGCCGCCGCTCGATCCGGTCGAGTACAAGGGCTACGTCATCCGCCCCGCGCCCTTCGTCGAGGACGGGCAGTACCAGACCTGCGGCATCATCAGTCGCGAGGCGGGCGGCGAGGTCAAGGAGCATCGCTTCATCCGCGCCGACCGCTTTCCTGCCAGGGACGACGCGGTCGAGGTGACGCTGCGCAAGGCGCGCCAGCTGATCGACGAGCAGGGCGAGCGGATTTTCGGCTAGGGCACCGAACGGGAGGGATAATCCATGTCGTTGCAGGGAAAGACGCTGTTCATCTCGGGCGGGTCGCGCGGCATCGGGCTGGCGATCGCGCTGCGCGCCGCGCGCGACGGGGCCAATGTCGCCATCGCCGCCAAGACGGCCACGCCGCACCCCAAGCTGCCGGGCACGATCCACACGGCGGCGGCGGAGATCGAGGCGGCCGGGGGCCGGGCGCTGCCGGTCCTGTGCGACATCCGCGAGGAGGGGCAGGTGGCGGACGCGGTGGCGCGGACGGCCGAGACCTTCGGCGGCATCGACATCTGCGTCAACAACGCCAGCGCCATCAGCCTGACCGACACGCTGTCGACCGACATGAAGCGCTTCGACCTGATGCAGCAGATCAACACGCGCGGCACCTTCCTCGTGTCGAAGACCTGCATTCCGCATCTGCGGCAGGCGGCGAACCCGCACATCCTCAACCTCGCGCCGCCGCTCGACATGGAGGCCAAGTGGTTCAAGGGCCATGTCGCCTACACCATGGCCAAGTTCGGCATGTCGATGTGCACGCTGGGCATGAGCGCGGAGTTCGCGAAGGACGGCATCGCCGTCAACTCGCTGTGGCCGCTGACGGCGATCGACACGGCGGCCGTGCGCAACCTGCTCGGCGGCGAGACGGTGGCGGCGATGAGCCGCTCGCCGGCGATCATGGCCGACGCCGCGCATGCGATCCTGACGAAACCTTCACGCGAGGTGACGGGCAATTTCTTCATCGACGAGGAGGTGCTGCGCGCCGAAGGCGTCAGCGACTTCTCCGTCTACGCGCCGGGCGCGACCGGGCCGCTGGCCGCCGACTTCTTCGTGCCGGACGCGGTGTTCGAGCGCAGCGACACCGAGGTGATGCGCGCGCTGGGGTGACGGGCTTCCCGAAGGACTGCCGAAAGGCTCTTCCGCTTCCGACCCTGAAGATTCGGGGCCTGCTGCTCGTCTGGCCTTTAGAACGTGTCGCGTGTCACGCGCGAAGCGGCCATATTGAACAGGAACATGAAGATGGCGAAGCAATCTGAGAAAACAAGACAGCTTGCCGAGCACTACATTGATCTCCTGACGGGGTGGGAGATTTCAACGCGGCCTCTGTTTGGAGCTGTCGCACTTTATCGCAACGAGCATGTCTTCGCGATGATCTGGAATGGCGCGCTGTACTTTAAGGTGGATGATGAGTCCAAAGCGGATTACGAGGCGGCTCATTCCCATACGCTCGGTTACAAGAGCAAAGGCGAAAACCATTCCCTCAAAACCTATTGGGAGGTTCCAGCCGACGTGATCGAGGATAACGAAAAGTTACTTTCCTGGGCGGAACGCGCCTATGTCGCTTCCGTGAGAGCCCGGAAGCCCATAGTGTCGTGAAATTCCTGAAACGCGCTACAGATCCGCGGTCGTCGGAAAATCGGAGTCTCCGTGTCGCATGTCCCGCGACATAGTCTGCGACCACAGAAGCAAAGGCCCGGCGGAGCGATCCGCCGGGCCTTTTCCGTTATTCGCTGGAGGCCACGGGGGCGACCAGCGGGGTGATGCGGCGCACGGCGACGCGGCGGTTCTCCTGCTCCGGCTCCTGCGTGTTCACCTTGAGGTAGCGCTCGCCATAGCCCTGGGTGACCAGGTTCTCCGGCGGCAGGCCGAACACGTCGGACAGTGCGGCGGCGACCGCCTCGGCGCGGCGGTCCGACAGCGCCAGATTGGCGAGGTCGGAGCCGACCGCGTCGGTGTGGCCCTCGATCAGGAAGGTCTCGGCCGGGTTCTCGTCGAGCAGGCGGCCGATCGCCTCGGCCAGCGTCTCCAGCCGCGGGATCGCGTCCTCGGCGATCGACGCCGAGCCGAAATCGAAGGTGATGGTGTCGAGGTCGATGCGGCGCACGCTGTCGCGCACGCGGGCCGAGTAGCGCACCTCGTCGACCGAGTAGAGCCGGCGCACCGGCTCGACCGGCGGCTGGTCGAGGAACTCGTAATAGGCGCGCTCGTCGTCGGCGCGGCGGGCGTCGAGGATGTATTCCTCGGCCGGGATGCCGAGCCGGAGCGGCGGCAGGTCGAGGCCGGGATCGCGCCAGCCGCGCCTTTCCTCGCGGTCGGGCCCGTCGCCGGCATAGACGAGCACATGCTCGCGCCCGTCCGGCATGACGCGCGAACGGCGCACGACGTCGCCGTAGCGGTCGCGGATCGTCACCACCTGCACGCCGTTGGGGCGCACCACGGTCTCGCGGGTGCGGCCGCGCGGCAGCTCCTCATAGTAGACGTCGCTGGCGTCGTGCTCGAGGCGGCGGCGGTCGTCGCTCTGGACCACGGGGTTGCCGCCGAGCTGGATGACCAGCCGGTCGCCGATCTCGCGCAGCACGTCGGCGCCTTCACGCCGCTCGCGCCGTTCCTGCCGGCGCTCGATGCGGCGGCCTTCCTCACCCCGCAGCGACTGCACCTCGACCGGAGCCTCCAGTTGCTGGGCCTCGGCGTCGGTCGTCGGCGGCGGGCCGGCCGGCTCCTCGGGCTGCGGCTGTCGCGCCTCGCCCTCGGGCGCGGCGTCTTCCGCTTCCTTGGCGCTGTCGAGGATCGGCGCGTCGCGGCCGGAGCCGGCGGCATCGTCGTCGCGCGGCCGGGCATCGTCGCGTGGGCCACGGCGGTCGTCGTCATCCGCCCGCGGCGGGGCGGCGTCGGCCGGCCGTTCGCCGGGCGTCGGCGCGGCCTCGTCCTCATCCGCCGGCCGCTCGCGATCGCGATCGCGGTCGCGACGGTCGCGGCGCGGCTCGGCTTGCGTGTCATCATCGGCGGGCGGCCGCGCACGGTCGCGCGACGGGCGCTCGCCGGGCGTCGGCGCAGCCTCGTCCTCAGCGGCCGGTCGGTCGCGGTCGCGACGATCGCGGCGCGACTCGGCCTCGCCCTCATCGGCCGGCGGTGCGGCGCGCTGCTCGTCGTCACGACGTTCGCGGCGGTCGCGGCGCTGCTCGGACTCGTCGGCGGGGGGAGACGCCCGGTCCGGGCGCTCGGCGGCCGGACGTTCCCGGGGCGTCGGCGCGGCCTCGCCATCGGTTGCGTCATCGTCGGCCGGCGGCGCGGCGCGCTGCCCGTCGTCCCGGCTCGGGGCGGACGGCGCTTCCTCCTCGGCGGC
>DAOMOI010000125.1:0-6380 GCA_035444225.1 Aquamicrobium sp.
TCGGCCGCGGCATCAGGGCCGGCCGGGTCTGGACCAACTGCTACCACGCCTATCCCGCCCATGCCGCCTTCGGCGGCTACAAGCAGTCCGGCATCGGCCGCGAGAACCACAGGATGATGCTCGACCACTACCAGCAGACCAAGAACATGCTGGTCAGCTACTCGCCGAAGAAGCTCGGCTTCTTCTGAGTATCCTCAAGCGAAGGACGGCGCGCCCGATGCGCCGTCCTTCCTCCGGTGGAGGAGGAACACCATGTCCGACAAGCCCTCTCACGGAAAGGTCTCCGCGACGCCGGAGGCGATGGAGCTGCTCGGCGAGATCATCGCCGACCATGGCCCGGTGCTGTTCCACCAGTCGGGCGGGTGCTGCGACGGCTCCTCGCCCATGTGCTATCCGCGGGGCGACTTCATCGTCGGCGACCGCGACGTGCTTCTGGGAACGATCGGCGACACGCCCGTCTATATCAGCGAATCCCAGTACGAGGCCTGGAAGCACACCGATATCGTCATCGACGTGGTGCCCGGCCGCGGCGGCATGTTCTCGCTCGACAACGGCCGCGAGAAGCGCTTCCTGACGCGCTCCACCCTGTGCGCCGCGCCGCCGGCCGGCTAGGGCGCCTTGCCGTTTCGCGAGATCGCCGGAAGCGTCGGGCACATGCTTTCTACCGGCGCGCGGCCAGGGCGTCTACCAGCGCCTTCTGCGCGCCGATGATATGGTTCTCGACCTCGTCCTCGACGCCCGGCTTGCCCTCGAGAAGGCTCTGGAGAATCCGTTCATGCTCGGCCCAGACGGTTTCGCCGCGCCCGGCATGCAGCAGAACGCTGACCATCACCCGGCGCAGGAAGTTCCAGTGGGGCGCCGCCGCCTTGGCGATCAGCGGATTACCCGAGAACTCGTAGATCAGGCCGTGGAACTCGACGTCGAGCACCACCGCCTCCACCGCGTCGGAACGGCGTTGCGCGGATTGACCGACCTGCACCAGCGCCCGGCCCCGTTTTTCAAGCTGCGCGCGGAACGCGGCTGCCTGCGGGTCGCGGGCGCGCTGCGCGACGAGGCGCGCCGCGAGGCGATCGAGCTGAATGCGAATCTGGTAGTTGTACTCGATGGTCTCGGGGTCCATCGGCGCGACATAGAGGCCGCGCCCGCCCGATTCGATCACCAGCCCGTCGGCCTTCAGCAGAAGCATGGCCTGCTGGACCGGCTGGCGCGACACGCCGAGCGTGGCCGCGAGATCCTCCTGCACCAGATGGGTTCCCGGCTGGAGCGTGCAGTCGCAGATGCTGTCGCGGATCATGGTATAGACCTGATCCACGCGGGTCGTGATGCTTGGAACCTTCTTCATGCCCCTCCCTCGACCCCGGCGCACAATCAATAACGGGGCTCGTTTCGCAGGTCGACCCGGCGACATTCTTGCCGCCGAGCCGGTTTATATCAGAACCCCGGCAGGAACCGATACCACAGGGCGATCTGGGGAATATACGTGACAAGCATCAGGCAGACGAGGCAGGCGAGCAGGAACCAGATTACCTGCCGGATCAACGGGATCAACGGGATCCTGTTGACCAGCGCGGCCACATAGAGGTTCGCGGCCAAAGGAGGCGTCAACAACCCGATTTCGATGTTCACCACGAGAATGATGCCGAAATGGATCGGATCGATGCCGTACTCGGCCGCCGCCGGCGCCAGAAGCGGTCCCATCAGCAGCGTCGCCGCGCTGGTCTCCATGAACATGCCGACGATCAGCAGCGCGACGTTGACGACCAGCAGGAACACGAGCGGGTTCTCGGTGAAGGAGACCGCTTGGCCGGCAATGAGCTGCGGAATCTGCTCGAGGGTCAATGCCCGGTTGAAGATCGTCGTGAACCCGATGATGAACATGACCGCGGCGGCGCTGATCGCGGCCCTGACGAAGGCCTCGTTGACATCGCGAAGGCGCGCGGTGCGGCCGATCACGATATAGATCAGCGCGTAGAGCGCGGCCACCGCGGCGGCTTCCGTTGGCGTGAACGTTCCGGAATAGATGCCGCCCAGCACCAGCACTGGCATGAACAGCGCCGGCACGGCGGCGAGGATCTGACGTCCGCCGATGCCCTTTGCAGGGTCTCCTTCAACCGCGCGTTCGCGCCCGCCATCCGCCAGCACGCCTCTGGCGCGCAGCGTATGCACCGCCATGAAGGAGGCCACGAACAGGAGGCCGGGAAGCAGGGTGGCGATGAACAGCTGCGTGATCGACACGCCCACCGCCGAGCCGTAGAGGATGAGCGGGATGGAGGGCGGCAGCAGCACGCCGAGAAGGCCGGAGGACGCGTTGAGCGCGCCGACATAGCCGGGCGCGTAGCCGCGTTGGAGCATTTCGGGACCGATCGCCCGGCCGATCGCCGCCACGGCGGCGACCGAGGAGCCGGTGATCGCGCCCATCAGGGCGCTCGCGCCGATCATGATGTGGCCCATCGGTGCGCTGGTCCGGCCGAGCAGGCGCTTGCTGACATTGACGAGCTGGCGCGTCAGCCCCCCGCGCGTCATCAACTCGCCGCCGAGCATGAAGAGGGGAATGGCGAGGAAGGGGTAGTTGAGCAGGGCGTCGAGCGTCGTCTGGCCGACATAGTCGACGACGATGTTCCATTCGTCGGCCCGCGTGATGATGACCAGCGAAAACGCGATGCCGACCGGGACGCCGGCAACCAGCAGCACAATGAGGAAGAAGATCATGTCGCCGCTCCTCCCGCCTCGCCTTCGTCGCCGGCCAGGAAGAGGGCCAGCACCCGCATGAGCGCATGGAACGCCATCAGCACCATGCCGATGGGGAAGAAGAGCGCGAGGATCCACAGCGGCGTGCCGAGGTCGAGGAGCTTGTCTCCCGTCTCGCGGAACTCGATCAGCAGGTAGATGCCGCTGCTGGCGTAGATGTAGGCGAAGACGACCGTTGCGACGGCGATGGCGACCTCGCTGATCCCCGTGACGATCCTCGACGAAAGGTTCTGGACGATGTCGATCGCGATATGGCTGCCGACGGCGGTGCACAGGGCACCGCCGATCAGCGTCAGCGGAACGAGGGCCGCCAGCCCCAGCTCGCCGTAATTGGGCATCTGGATGGCTGCATTCCGGGCCAGCACTGTGAGGCCGGTCGAGAACATCATCACCGCCATGGCGAGCGCGCATACGGCTTTCTCACCGGTGACGATGGCGGCCTCGACCCTTCTCAGGCCGCGAAACCAGGACGGTCCTACAGGGGACATGGCTCGTCCGAGGCCCTAGTTCGAGGCGATGAGCGCGCGCAGCGCGTCGACGCGTTCCTGTCCGTAAACGGGCGTCAGCTCGTTCCAGACCTCCTCGGCCAGGTCGCGGAAGCCCTGGACCGCTTCCGGCGTCAGTTCGAGGATCTCGACACCGGCCGCGCGCAGCTCCTCCAGCGCGCTGGCGACATTGTCGCGATTGCGCTTCACCTGCCATTTGCCGACCTCGTCGCCGATCTCGGCCAGAAGCGCCTGATCTTCCTCCGAGAGGCGATCGAGCGCGCGGGTGCTGGCCGTGATGGTGGACATCACATAGGAATGGTTGGAGAGCGTGACGTATTTCTGCGCTTCGAAGAAGCGGGCCTGATGGGTGAGGATCACGCCGTTTTCCTGTCCGTCGACCGTTCCCTGCTGCAAGGCGGTGAACACTTCGGGGAAGGGCAGCACGACCACCTGGCTGCCAGCCTTCTCGAAGAACAGCTTGAGCGACTGCGACGGCACCACGCGCAGCTTCAGGCCGGCCAGGTCGGCGACGGTGGCGACCGAATGCCGCGAGTTGGAGATGGCGCGGAAGTCGTTCTCGAAATAGCCCAGCCGCTTCATGTTGTGGCGTTCGAGCGTCTCGTTCAGCGTCTCGTGCAGGATGTTCGGCTCGCCGTAGAAGATGCGGTCGGCTTCCTCGTAGTTTGAGACGATGTAAGGCAGGATATGAAAGTCGAAGAGCGGGTCGATGCCGACCATCGAGTTCGGATTGACCAGCGCGAGCTGGATCGTGCCGCGCGAAAGCTCGCGGCCGATCGCCTCGTCTCCGCCGAGCTGCCCGGCGGGGAACACCGTGACCTTGATGCGTCCGTCGCTGCGCTCGTCAGCCAGCTTGGCGAACATGTCCGCGGCCTCGCCGACCGAACTTTGTGCGGGAAAGACGTGCGCGAGGCGCAGGTTTACCTGCTGGGCCAGCGCCTGCAGGGGCGAGAAAAGGGTGGCCGTGGCGACCAGGGCCGCCGTCAGTGTCAATCTCATGCTGATTTCCTCCCGGTGATGATGAGATGTCGGATGGTGTCGCAGCCTGCGCTCAAGCCTCCGTGCGCAGGCCGAGCCAGACCTGTTCGGCCGTGTCCCAGGCATCGAGCGCCTGATAGTCGGGCACGCAGGCCAGGCCGGACTTGCTGTCGGACGAGGCGGCCAGGGGCGACGTCACGGCGTCGATGAGGACCGGCTCTCCGGCCTCCAGCGTCGCGAATGCCTCGTCGAGCGCCGGCCCGATCTCCTGGTGGCTGGCGACGCGCCAGGCCTTCATGCCGAAGGCGCGGGCCATGCCGGCATAGTCGGCGAACTGAAGCTCGGTTCCGACGACGCGGCCGAAATTCTCCATCTGGTCGCGCACCTCGATCGCCCACGAACCGTTGTTCGAGACCACGATCATCACGGGCGCCTTGTGGCGCACGGCGGTGTCGATCTCGATGGCGGTAAAGCCGAACGCGCCGTCTCCGGTCGCCGCCACCACCTGCCGGCCCGGCGCGGCGCACGCCGCGCCGATTGCGAACGGCGTCGCAAGGCCGATGCAGCCCAGCGGCCCCGGATCGAGGTAGGTCTGTGCGGACAGGGCGACGCGGGCGAAGCTCAGGAAGTCGCCGCCGTCGGCGATGACCACCGCATCCGGCGCGAGCCTCTTGCGCAATTCGCCGAGCAGCCGGTTGGGGTTGATGCGGCCGTCCTCGGGAACGGGCGCGGCATCGAGCGAGGCCGCCAGCTTGCGCGAGCGCTCCTCGTGACCGCGGCGCAGCCCGGCCAGCCAGCCGCGGTCGCCGATCTCCTTGCCGGACAGGCGCACCGTCAGCGCGCCGAGCGTCGTCCCCACGTCGCCGAGCAGCGCCACCTCGCCGTGGCGGTTGTCGATCAGTTCCTGCGCGACGTCGGAAATGCGGACGAACCGCGCCTCGCCGAACACCGCCGGCGAACCGTAGGCCAGCTGGAAGTCGAGCTTGCGGCCGACGGTGACGACGAGATCCGCCTGTTTCATCGCCATGCCGCGCATGGCGGCGACGTTCGACGCATGCTCCTCCGCGACGATGCCCTTGGTCTCGCCGGTGTCGAGATAGGCGGCCCCCGAGGCGGTCAGGAAGGCTGAAAGCGCATCGGGCGCGGCATTCGCCCCGCGTCCGCTGATGACGAGGAGCCGCTGCGACCGCGCGATCAGCTCCGCGACACGGTCGATGTCGTCGGCAAGCGGCTGGACACGCGGCCGCGCCGCGCCGGCAAGCTGCTCCGTCGCCATGATAGCGGCCGGCACGGTCTCGCGCTGCACGTCCACCGGAAAGTCGATGAAGGCCGGTCCCGGCTCTCCCGCATAACCGCTGGCGGCGCAGATCGCCGCGTCCAGCTCGCGCAGCACCGAATGGGCATGGCGGACCGTGTTGGCATAGCGCGTGATGGAGCGCACCAGATCGACATGCGACATGTCCTGCAGGGCGCCCCTGCCTTCCTGCGGCCGCGGCGGCACGCCGGAGATGACGAGCACCGGCACGCGCGACATGTGCGCGTTGGCGATGCCAGTCATCGCGTTGGTGACGCCCGGCCCGGCCGTCACCAGCGCCACGCCGATCTTGCCGCTGACGGCGGCGGAGGCATGCGCCATGTAGACGGCCGATCGCTCGTCGCGAACGTCGACGATCTCGATTCCCTGGTCGGCAAGCGCCATCCATATCGGCATGACATGCCCGCCGCACAGGGCGAAGACGGTGGTGACGCCCCGCGCCTTGAGGCTCGTCGCGATCGCCTGGGCGGCGGTGCGGCCTGTGCTCATTTCATGCCTCCTGCGGGCTGGTGCCCAACTGGTCGCGCAGCACGCGATGCAGCACCTTGCCGGTGGCGGTGCGCGGCATGTCCTGCTCGCAGATGAAGGTGACGGAACGCGGCTTCTTGTATCCGGCTATCCTGCCGTTGCACCATTGCAGGATCGCGTTTTCGTCCGGTGTCTCGCCGTCGTGCAGCACGATCACGGCATGCACGGCCTCGCCCCACTTGTCGTCGGGCACGCCGATGACCGCCACGTCGCGCACCTGCGGGCACGAGCCCAGCACGGCCTCGACCTCGGACGGATAGATGTTCTCGCCGCCCGAGATGATCATGTTCTTCTTGCGGTCCACG
>DAOMOI010000126.1:0-6325 GCA_035444225.1 Aquamicrobium sp.
AATGCCCACCTTCGGTGAAGCCACCGCATTCTTGCGTTTAACTGCCAAGCGACAGCACCATCCTCGACTGGCGCAAGCTCGCCATCAGCGCCCGCACGGTGTGGGAGCTGTTCCCGATCATGCGCGACGCCACGATCGTGCGCGCCTGGGCCGGCATCGAGGGGCGCATGCCCGACGACCTTCCCGTCTTCGGTCCCAGCGCCCGCCACGAGGGCGTCTATCACCAGTTCGGTTTTTCGGCCCACGGCTTCCAGCTCGGCCCCGGCGCCGGCGCCGTGATGGCCGAGATCATCGCCACCGGCCGCAGCAACGTGCCCATAGACGGCCTCGGCATCGGCCGCTTTCCCCAGGCGCACTGACGCCACCTTCCCCCACCCAACCAATGGAGAAAACCATGACCGTCACCCGTTCCATCCGCACGCCGATCATGCACCGCGTCGTCGAGGTCGGTCCGCTCGTCTTCGTCGGCGGCACCATCGCCGACGACACCAAGGTCGGCATGGGCGACCAGACCCGCAACATCCTGACCAAGATCGAGGGTTACCTCGGCGAGGTCGGTCTCGACCGCAAGGCCATCGTGCAGGCGACGATCTTCGTTACCGACCTGTCGCACAAGAAGGAGATGGACGCGGCCTGGACCGAGTTCTTCGGCGAGGCGCTGCCGACGCGCGCCACGGTCGGCGTCGCCGATCTCGGCGGTGGCGCATTGATCGAGGTCGTGACCACCGCGACCCGCGGCTGATCGTTTCGAATTTCCTGCATCCCATCCCTGTCAGGACAGGGATGGGATCAGGGAGACGGGCGGCATGACCGGAGCCCGCCGCGCAGCGGTCATTGGCTCAGTCCTCAATAGGAGCGCGGCATGCCGAGTATGTGCTCGGCGACGTAGCTCAGGATCAGGTTGGTCGAGATCGGCGCGACCTGATAGAGCCGCGTCTCGCGGAACTTGCGCTCGACGTCGTAGTCGCAGGCGAAGCCGAACCCGCCATGGAACTGAAGGCAGGCATTCGCCGCCTCCCAGCTCGCCTTGGCCGCGAGATACTTGGCCATGTTGGCCTCAGCGCCGCAATCGAGCCCGGCGTCGAAGCGCCGGCACGCCTGCCACCGCATCAGGTTCGCCGCCTCGACCTCGACATAGGCTTCCGCGATCGGGAACTGCACGCCCTGGTTCTGGCCGATCGGCCGGCCGAACACCGTGCGCTCCTTTGCATACTCCACGATCCGGTCCGTGAACCAGTAACCGTCGCCGATGCACTCGGCCGCGATCAGCGTGCGCTCGGCATTCAACCCGGTCAGGATGTACCTGAAGCCCTTGCCCTCCTCGCCGATCAGGTTCTCTTCCGGGATTTCGAGATCGTCGAAGAACAGCTCGTTGGTCTCGTGGTTGACCATGTTGAGGATCGGCCGCACCTCCATGCCCGTCTTCACCGCCTCGTTGACGTCGACGAGAAAGATCGACAGCCCCTGCGAGCGCTTCTCGACCTGGTCGACCGGCGTGGTCCGCGCGAGCAGGATCATCAGATCGGAGTGCTGGACGCGGCTGATCCACACCTTCTGGCCGTTGACGACCCAGCGGTCGCCCTTCTTCACGGCCGTGGTCTTGAGGTTCGTGGTGTCGGTGCCGGTCGTCGGTTCGGTCACGCCCATCGACTGCAGGCGCAGCTCGCCGGTGGCGATTCCCGGCAGGTATTTGCGGCGCTGTTCTTCCGAGCCGTGTCGGACCAGCGTGTTCATATTGTACATCTGGCCGTGGCAGGCGCCCGAATTGCCGCCGGCGCGGTTGATCTCCTCCATGATGACGGAAGCCTCGGCAAGGCCGAGGCCGGAGCCGCCATACTCTTCCGGGATCAGGGCCGCCATCCACCCTTCCCTGGTCAGCGCCTCGACGAACTCTTCCGGGTAGCCGCGCGCCGCGTCGATCCGGCGGTGGTATTCCGGCGGAAAGTTCGCGCATAGCGCGCGCACGCCCTCGCGGATGTCAGGATACGCGTCCTTGGGATCGGTGAAATCGGTCACGGGGAATGCTGCCTGTCGAAACGGATTTTCAGGGTCTGGCGAAATGGCCGCGCACGGAGGGGGCCCCGGCAAGCGCGGCGAGCTTCGCCTGAAGCGCGGCGCTGTCCGCGTTGAGGACCGGGCCGGCGAGCGCGTCGAACTTGGCGGCGAGCGCGGCCGAGTCCGGGAAGGTGTCGGGCTCGCCGGACGGATCGGGAACGCGCAGGGAAAGCCGCTCGCCCCGCGCTTCCAGCGAAACCGTCGCGCCGAACGGATGCGTCAGCCCTTCGAGGCTCTCGTCGCGGAAGGTCTCGACGCGGTCGCAGAATGCGTCGACTTGCGGCCTGCCGAGAAGGTCGTAGTCGTCCCAGCCAAAGCGGCCGCGCATGAGCGCGGTCGCCGCGGCGAAGGGCATGGAGAACTGGCCCTCGACGATGGTGCGGGCGCGGCGCTTGGCATCGGCCGGATCGCCCACCAGCGCCATGCCGTTGCGGTGCAGGCCGACTGACACGCGCGTCACCTCGTCCGCACCGAGGCCGTGGCGCGCGCGCAGCGCCAGAATCCCGTCGATGGCGGCATGGGCGTAGCGGCAGGCCGGATAGGGCTTGACCCCGATGCGCAGCGTCTCCCACACCTCGCCCAGCCCGGCGACCGCCCGCGAAAAATCAGCCCCGTCCGTGTAGCCCTTGAGGAAGCCGTGCCGGCCTTCGAGCGCCTGCGACGCGCCATGAAACCCTTGCGCCGCGAGGCTCGCCGCCATCAGCCCCTTCATCGCCGCCTCGCCGACCTGATAGCGCTTGTTCCATGCGCCGTTCTCGAGGAACTGGAGCGAGCCCGACGCCTGGCTGGCGGCGACGCCGAAGGCCGATTCCATGCCTTTGGCGTCGAGCCCGAACAGCCGGCCGGCGGCGGCCGCCGCGCCGAAATTGCCGGCGGTCGCGGTCGGGTGGAAGCCGCGCGCGTAATGCGCCGTCGGGTCGAGCGCCATGCCGATGCGGCAGGCGACCTCGAAGCCGACGACGATGGCGGCGAGAAGGTCCGCGCCGGAAGCGTCCACAAGCTCGGCCGCGGCGAAGGCCGCCGGCACCACGGGCGCGCTCGGGTGAAGCGAGGAGTCGGAATGGGTGTCGTCGAAGTCGAGCGAGTGGCCGAGCGTGCCGTTGAGCAGCGCGGCCGCCGCCGCGCCGTAGCGGCGGTTCAGGCCGAAGACGGTGCAGGGCCCGTCGCCGTCCATGCCCATGGCGCGCAGCATGGCCAGCACCGAAGGGGTCGATTCCGATTCGCCCGCCGCGCGCACGATCGAGCCGACGAGATCGCTCGCCAGCGCCAGCGCGCGCGCTGGCACCTGCGGCGGCAGGCTCCGCGTTTCTGTCTCGATGGCGAAGCGGGCAAGCGTGGTGGTGACGGGTATTTCGCTGAAGGACATGGCGTGTTCCGTTTTTCCCAGCATCGGCCGAAACGACCGTATTGAGAAATAGAGATTTACGCGATCAGCAATACACGAATGCGATCACTCCGGCGACCCGGCCCGCAGGAGCCATATATCCGCGTTATGGAGGATGGAAGCGATGGCGGCCAGCGATCTCGACGGCATTCCGGTCGTGTCGGTCGAACAGGCTCCCGCCGCTGCCGGTTTCATGGGGAATCGCCCGGCCAGCCTTCCTCGCCGATCAGCGGCACGAACATCACCCCGCCGAGGTCCTCCTCGTCGAACCCGTCGGCGGCGCGGCGCGTGACGCGGACGAGGCGCTGCGAGCCTCGCCCCGACCCGACCGGAACGATCAGACGGCCGCCGATCTTCAATTGCCGCTTCAGCGCCGGCGGCGGGGCGGGGCCGCCGGCCGCGACGATGATGGCGTCGAACGGCGCTTCCTCCGGCCAGCCCTTGCTGCCGTCGCCGACGCTGAGCGCGACATTGTCGAAGCCGAGCGCTTCCAGCCGCCGCCGCGCCGCCTCGCCGAGCGCCGCGTGGCGCTCGATGGTGAACACCTCGCCGGCGATTTCTCCCAGCACCGCCGCCGCATAGCCCGAGCCGGCGCCGACCTCGAGCACGCGGTCGCCCGGCTCCACCCCGGCCGCCTCGATCATGTGCGCGACGACGAAGGGCTGCGATATGGTCTGGCCATGGCCGATGGGAAGCGGCCCGTCCTCATAGGCGGAGTCCTCGAAGCCCCTGGCGACGAACTTCTCGCGCGGAACCTTCCTCATCGCCTCCAGCACGTGCGGGTTCACGACGCCGCGACGGGCGATCTGGGTCTCGACCATGCGGGCGCGGGCATGTTCGAAATCGGGCATCGGCGTCCTCCAGCAGGCGGAACGCGCCGGCATGGCGCATGTTCCGCCCGCTGGCTTTTCCCCTAGTCGTCCTGGCGCCAGCCGCGAAACGGCTCGCCGGTCGACGGATCGAGATCGGCCTCGACGCGCATGCCGTTGGCGTCGACCGCCTTGACTTCGTAGGCCCCGTCGTCGATCTCGATTTCGATCACGCGATAGCCCTGGCCTTCCACCTTGGCGGCGACCTCGCTCATGCTCATCCAGCCGGTGCGGGCCGCGTTTGCGGGATTGCCGCTCCCGGCGGTCTGGGCCGAGGCGACGCCGCCCGCGACGAGGATGGCGGCGAAGGCGGCGAGGGCGGCGGGGGAAAGGATGTTGCGCATGATGGTCTCCATTGCTTTTCTCTCGGCGAGCGGCCCGATGCCGCATCGACGCGACCCTTATGCCCCGTCCTGCCTGACACGCCGCCCGCGGCTCCTGTCAGCGTCCCGTCAGCACGGCCGGGCTAGACTTGCGCCCATGCGTCGCCTGCTTCTCATCCTCGCCCTTCTCGTCGCCGCGCCGGCACTGGCCGACGACGATCACGACCGCGCCCGCGCCGCGCTCGAACGCGGCGAGATCCTGCCGCTGTCGCGCATCCTCGCCATCGTCGAGCGCGAGGTCGGCGGCCACGTCATCGAGGTCGAACTCGACCGCGACGACGGCCGCCACGTCTATGAGGTGGAAGCGGTCTCGCGCGACGGGCGGCTGGTCGAGCTGTCGATAGACGCCGCCACCGGCGCCGTCCTCGACCGCGACTACGAGGACGACTGATGCGCGCGCTCGCGGTCGAGGATGACGAGCGCATCGCCCGTGACGTCGCCGCGGCGCTCGAAGGCGCGGGCTTCCGCGTCGAGCGCGCCGCCGACGGCGAGACCGCGTGGTTTTTGGGCGACACCGAGGATTTCGACCTCGTCGTCCTCGATCTCGGCCTGCCGCGCATGGACGGGCTGTCCGTGCTCAGGCGCTGGCGGGCCGCGGGCCGCGACATGCCGGTCCTGGTGCTGACGGCGCGCGGCTCGTGGCAGGAACGCGTCGAGGGCATCGAGGCCGGCGCCGACGACTACCTGCCGAAACCCTTCCGCATGGAGGAGCTGCTGGCGCGCGCCCGCGCGCTGATGCGGCGCGCCGGCGGCCTCGGCGCGGCGGTGCAGGAATTCGGCGACCTCGTCGTCGACCTGAACCGCATGAGCGTCGCGCGCGCCGGCGTCCCGGTGAATCTCACCGCGCTCGAATGGCGCGCGCTCGCCTATCTTCTGTTGAACCGCGCCCGCGTCGTGCCGCCGGGCGAGCTTCTCGAACATCTCTACGGCGACGACGACCGCGAGGCCAACGCGCTGGAGGCGGTGATCGCGCGGCTCAGGCGCAAGCTCGGCGACGGCGTCGTCGGCACGCGGCGCGGCTTCGGCTATTTCTTCGAGGGAACGTCCGGGTGAACGGCATCTCGCTGCGCCTGCGTCTGGCGCTCATCGGCGCATGTGCCGTGATCGTCGCGCTCGGCGCGGCTGGCTTCGCGCTCTTCCTGCTCTTCGGCGAGCATGTCGAGCGGCGGGCGGCGGCCGAGATGCAGGTCCAGCTCGACCAGCTGCTCGCCGGCCTCGCGACCGGGCCGGACGGACTCGCCGCCGCCGCGCCCCCGGCCGACCCGCGCTTCTCGCGCCCCTATGGCGGGCTCTACTGGCAGATCGACGCGGGCGGGCGCACGCTGCGCTCGCGCTCGCTGTGGGACCAGGCGCTCGCCCTGCCCGTCGCCGCCGGCGCGGGCGGCGAGGCGCGCGTGCACGAGATCGACGGGCCGGAGGGCGCGCGGCTGCTGGCGCTGGAGCGCGTGGTGCGGCTGCCGGAAAGGCTCGGCGGCGCCGAGGCGCGCGCGGCCGTCGCCATGGACCGGGCGGAGCTCGTCGAGGCGCGCACGGCCTTCGTCGCCGATCTGGCGCCCTATCTGGCCGCGCTCGCGCTCGCGCTGATCGCCGCGCAAATGGCGCAGCTCGCCTACAGGCTCAGGCCGCTCGGGCGC